>JASHXQ010000121.1 GCA_030043455.1 Nitrososphaerales archaeon
CTCGTCTAGAGGTTTCGGCATGAAAATCGCCTTGATTCTAGTGACCACCACGCCCTCCTTGCGAGCAACCACGACATTGTCGCCACTGTGCAGGGTACCTTCGAGGAGAATTATGTTCGCGGTTTCGCCGATGCCAGGTTCCTGCTTTACCTCCAGTACTATTCCTCTCGCCGGAGCATCCACGGATATTGAAAGTCTCTTTTGCAGATAGACCTGAGTGAGCCCAACCAAGACAGCGATCAATTCCGGAATGCCCTCCCCAGTTCTTGCGCTCACCGGAACGATTGCTATTTCCTTTCTGAAATCCTTAATCCGGTAAAGAGCCTCTGAATTGAAGCCAGCTCGTGAAAGCTGCCCGACGACCGTGTAGATTTTTTCGTCGAGAAGATCGATGACGGACTTGGGTTGATTCTTGACCGATTGGGTGATGAATTTGGAGGTTCCTTTCTTCCAGCCGGCGATGGTGTCCACTTTGTTGAGCGCGACCACGAATGGAACTTTGCGATTGCGCAGGATCTCGAGACTCTCCAAGGTCTGGACTTCCAGGCCCTTCTGAACATCCACGACCAAGATGGAAATATCCGCAGCAGATCCTCCGCGAGTGCGCAGGTTGGTAAAGATTTCGTGGCCGGGAGTATCTATCACCAGAAGACCTGGGACTCGAATGTCGCCGCCTCCCACCGTTTTTAGCAGT
The DNA here is from genome assembly GCA_030043455.1 of Nitrososphaerales archaeon. The sequence continues at coordinate 695 of JASHXQ010000121.1, forward strand.
GGTCCGCAGATCTCCTTCAGGGTGTCAGCGGGAAAAAAGCTGGCGCCAATGTGCTGGGTGATGCCTCCGACTTCTCTTGCTTGAACACCCGTGCCCCTAATTTTATCCAGCAGCGAAGTTTTACCAGAGTCGACGTGGCCGAGTACCACCACAACTGGAGAGCGAATCTCGGAAGTGACTTCCAATTAGTTCAATCCCTGCCACGTCGAATATTGACTTCGTTAAGGCAGGATCCAGCTCTCGTGACGGAAAAAGTTAACGGATGCCGGACCTAAATCAGAAAGAGAGACCGCCTAAAGATCGGGAAAAATTATCTTCGACTCTCGCAGGTAACTTTCTTGCGAATCTGAAGCGTGAACTACGTTGTCAGTGTAGCCGAGTCCAAAGTCTCCGCGAATCGTGCCACTCGCCGCTTCGAAACTCTTCGTAACTCCGATCATTCTCCGGACGACATCCACCGCGAAGGATCCCTCGAGAACGATCGCGACCACTGGACCGGAGGTGATGAAATTTTCGAGCTCTGGGAAGAAGGGCTTGCCGAGGTGTGGAGAATAGAAGTCCTGAGCCAGTTTTCGATCAAACCTTATCATTCGGAGCGCCGCTATGCCAAAGCCCTTTTTCTCAAACCGGCCGATTATCTCCCCCACGAGACCCCGTCGTACTCCGTCTGGCTTGACCATGAGCAGAGTACGATCCAAATGACCCCTACGCCTTTCCCTTGGAGGCCGGTACCGCAGGCACGGTTGTCTTCGTTGGTTTTCCGGCCTTGGGTCTCTGCCTCGCCCACTTGAGTGATCTGGGATCTCTTTTCAGGACAGAAGCGTTTTTTCTACACTTGGATGAGCAGTACCAAAAGGTAGCTGCGTCATTCCTGATGTACATCACGCCAGTGCCGAGTGGGATCAGTTTGCCACAAAATGAACATCTCTTGGGATTGTATGACATCTCAACAGATCAACCTCGTTGCTCTAATTTCTACTTGATCTTTCTGGCTTCCCGTTCCGTTTCGCGAAGCATCAAAACATCACTCATTCTCACGGGACCCTTTACGTTTCTGGTAAGAATTCGCCCTCGATCCCGCCCCTCGAGCAATTTCACTCTGACCTGAGTAATCTCACCCGCAACGCCCGTCCTGCCGACGACCTGTATAATCTCGGCGGGCGTGACCCTTTCTTCGGTTCTAGTACTCAAAAGAAAACACCTGACTCAACTAGTTTACTATTTCTCTCAAGACTTCGTGGTAGTCTTTAGTTTCGACACTTCTGCCACTACTTGGTCGATCAGTGGTTGCGCGTCGCCTGGCTCCACGATGCATGCCGAAGCCGCTCCAACGTCTATCCCCAGAGCTGGTCCCATGCTCGCACGAGTAGGAACAAAGACAAAGGGAACACTGCGCTCTTCACAGATGATAGGTAGGTGAGCTACCACCTCTGGGGGCTCCACGTCCTCCGCAATTATGACGAGCTTCGCAACTCCCCTTTCGATAGCCTTGGTCGTTTCATTAGTGCCTTTTCTAATCTTACCTGTTTGCTTGGACTGCCTGAGCGCTTCATAAGCAGCGTCCGAAATCTCTTTCGGAGTGTCAAACTTCGCAAAATACGGTCTAGCCATGACTCTCAAGCCAACCTAACGATGGAGTTGACCCGAAACTCTTCAATTTTGAAAGGGTTCATTTTTCCAGTCGCCCAAATAGGCACTTTTTTCCGCCCCTTTTATAAGTTGTATCATTGCGCAGCAGTCGACAGCTGACCGGCCCGCGATCCTATTCTGAAATTCTCCGGGCTGCCCTATTTGTGAGTCAATATGGCTGTTTCCGGCGAATCCAGTCTGCAAAATCCTGTTCGCACCAGCTGAAATATTTCGCCGACCTTCAAACTATCCGCGGAATTCTCAATTCTGCCTTTCACGATCTTCAGACTTTCCGGATTGTACTCATCGTTAACCAAGAGGGGACCCGTAACTAGAACTGTAAACGGTATTGAATTGTCGGGGGTTACCCATTGGAATTTTGGCAATTTCTCTTCTCGATCTTCTGAAACTTGTTTTGCCCTTATCCGATCCTCCTCCATGGAGTACACTTCGCAGTTGTAAGCTTCGATCAGCCGGAATTTAGAACCCACTTTTAGTTGTGCTGCATCGGAACGGGAAATAAAGAAGGAGCCAAGAGTCTCCACCGATCTTGATCCGTAGTCTTCCTCCGGATGAAATCGCAGTCTAATCTCCACGCGGGGATGCCCGTCGATCTCGAGTGCTACAGGATCTCCTGCAAAGAAGAATCTCTTTGCGATTGGATCCAGCAACTTGCGATTGATACTTTCGAGCAGATCCCAAGTCGGAAGTGATTCCACCTTGCTCAGTCCCATGGAAAGTATGAAGTCCCTAATTGCCTCGGGAAGGATCCCTCGCCGTTTCAAACCCGCGATCGTGGGGAGTCGCGGATCGTCCCATCCCTGCACTTTTCCCTCTTCAATCAGCTTTCTCAGACTTCTCTTTGAAATTGTCGTATTCTTGAGGGCTAGCCTCGAAAATTCGATGACTCGCGGTTTCCTTAGATCCACTGCATCCAGTATGGCGTAGTACAGTTCGTCCCTCAACTCGTATTCCTTGCTTCGCATCGCGTGGGTGATCCCGTCCAAACTGTCTTCGATCGGACCGTCGAAATCATAAGTCGGCCACACTCTGAATTCAGTACCCAGAAGAGGATGTGGATGCTCGACGACCCTGAAAAGTACGGGATCGCGCATGGCCGTGTTCAGGCTTCCCATGTCTCCGACGAAGCGGAGCACTGACTGCTTCGCGCTCGTACTCCCGGCGAGCATTCTTTTCCACCGGTTGAGATTTTCTTGAAGCGATTGAGATCGGTGCTCGCAAGGCATCCCGGCGGCACGCAGTTCTCTCATTTTTTCCTGGGAACACGAGCATACGTACGCGACGAATGTCTCGATCATTTTTTCTGCGATTTCGTAAAACCGGATAATATCGTCAGAAGCGTTTTTCACCTGGTCAGCCTTGATGCCTACCCAGTCAAGCGATTCGATGAATGTCTCATAGTATTCTCTTTTTTCCGCGGCGGGGTTCGTGTCGTCGAATCGCACCATGAATTTACCGTGATACTTTTTGGCGTATTCAAACCCGAGCAACGCCGCCTTAGCATGACCTATATGCATGTACCCGTTGGGCTCAGGAGGAAACCTAGTAACCACGTTTCCGGCAACTGCATCTGGAAGATCGGGAAGCTCGGGTCTCTTCAGTGCCTCAGCTTTAGAAATCTCCTTTTTGCGAGCCTTGCTGGTTTCTAGCTCCCCGGGAAATTCTCTGTCCAAATCTTCCTTCTGTTCTGTTGAGGAAAGCGAATTGATCGAGCTGACTATACTTTGGACCAGGGATTTGACTCGCGCCGATTCCCCACGGAGATCGGAATGTTCTGAAAGAATCCTACCAACGACAGACCCGGGGTTCGCCTTCCCCGAGTGTTCAAGGGCGTTCAGAAGGGCAAATTTTCTCGCGAGTTGGTTGATCTCGCTATCGGAAAGCATCCATTCACCCAATCTCTTTTCGGAAATGATGGAAATTTCAGAGCGTGATGAGATCAGTAATCTCTCGAAGTGAGATATTCTAAGAGCGATTTGGTCAGATCGTACTCCTTCGGGCGAAGCTGGGATTGGGTCGAGGTCATATCTTTGAACAGTTTCAATGCCTTTGTCGAATGACTGTACGCGACTTTTCGAGCATAATCCACTGAACCCTTTTCCAGCATCAAATCAAGAATCCACCGCATGTCTTGATCACTCTTGGACTGACGTGGTTTTGCAAGAGCCTTGATCACTTTTTCTCGTTGTTGCGGTTCGAGAGATCGGAGGAGATGAATCAAGATAAGAGTTCTTTTTCCCTCGTAGAGATCTCCCAAGATCTCCTTACCGTACTTAGATTCGTCAGCTGTAAGATTTAGGACATCATCAATGATCTGAAAGGCAACCCCGAGGTCAGTGCCGAACTCAATGATCTTGTTCATCTTATCAGAAAAATCGGAATCCTCGCTGAATGGAGAAAGTATCAATCCCAAACGACAAGGCGAGATACAAGTGTACCATGCCGCCTTCTTGGTCACCATCAAGATGTAGTCCGATTCTCGAATTTCCCAATCGTTGCTCGAGTTCCATGCGAGCTCCATCTGCTGCCCTTCGGTCGTTTCGTTGAGCATTCGTGAAAATTCCAGAAGAACATCCAGCGTAGTATTGATTCCTACCATGTCGCGATTTGTGAGCAAAAGTTCCCACATCTTGCCGTGCAGAGCGTCTCCAGCGTTAATTGCGAGTTCTACACCGAATTTTCGATGCAAAGCCGGCAATCCCCGGCGCATTTCAGAACCATCCTCCACGTCATCGTGTATCAAAATCCAGTTCTGAAACAGCTCCAGAGACGACGCCGTAACCAGGGCCTTTTCCCTTCTCCCCGAGAAAAGCTCGCACCACAACAGACATAGACTGCCTCTAAGCCCCTTTCCCCCTCGACTCGGGTAGTCACGAATCATCTGATAAAGTACATCGATTTCCTCCGTTCTCGAACTCTTTGGCAGAAACTCCATGACCGTATCGTCGATGAGCTTCTTATTCGTCTGTAGCATTCCCAGAATGTTCTGGGTGTTAGCCTTGAGTTCCAATTCCATATCAGATCCAAGGTGAAAGGTGAATTATTTTCCTAGTTGGAATGAGAAGCAGGTTTTTTCGTCGGATAAATTCTTGTCGCAATAGCTCTGTTTGAATCTTGGAGTACGTCCAAGATTCTCGAAGGCTTCGTCCCGTTCACGAAGTACACATCCGAATTGCGATCGGCGATTTCAAACCCTACCGCGATTTTCGATTTGATTCCGCCAGTCACATCAAATTTTTGAACGGAGCTACCGACCTCGAGGTTCTTCCGAGACAGTCGCTTGATAATTGGCCCGCTTAATTCTTCAGAGTTGTATACTCCATCTACGTCCATTACAAAGATCGTTTTGGCAACTGGGAGAGCTCCCGCGAGAGCCAGAGCAACGGTGTCTCCCGAGATTATGTACGATCTTTGACCTTCCAGATTCACAAAACCAAAGGTGATCGGGATTAAGCCGTTGCGGTAAATCGAATCCACTCTCTCCCGTCCGGAAGCAGAGAGTTCAATTGGTTCCTTAATCATCGAGAACAATTCAATCGGCAAAACAGTACTGCAATAAACTCCGGCATTATCTAACTCCTCCAACAAAATCGAGTGCAATTGAACCATTGCTGCAGCTGTGCGGGCTAGACCTTCCGGAGAGGCCGATTTTTTTATTCTTGTGTTCAGACCAAATTTCTTTGCGTAATAATGGCCGAAGGATCCACCACCATGTATCAGCAATAATCGAAGGCTTTTGTCAGCTTCAATCGCTCGGGATAGCTGCGTGCTGATCGTACGGATGTTCCGAAGATCTGCAGAAAGAGGTTCGTTTTTGTGAGTGATGACACTCCCGCCTAACTTAATCAAAACTAGTTGGTCGATCTTTCCCATCTCAGCCCCTCCTGCGGGATTTCCGTGATAAAGCTGTAAGGATATTGACTCGAGACAAATTTCAAAACGGAATTGATAGCATCTTGCCGCACCGCGACAATCACACTGCCTCCTCCACCGGCCCCGGTGAGCTTTGCACCATGGACCTCCTCTTTTCCAAAGAGAAAATCAATCAGACTTTCAAGTTGGGGAGTGGAGACCCCAATCCAAGCCAGACTGGTCTCAGCTTCGGTGAAAAGCGCCCCGATTCTTTCGAGATCGCGGACCTTCGAAGCCTCCAGAATTTTCAAGCTCAATTCCGAGGCGGAATCTGCTAGTCTCTGAAAGTAGTGCGGATATTCTGCCTTAGTCTGCGCCACCTTGGCGATAAGTCGGGAAGTACTTCTTTTCTTGCCCGAAAATACCACCAATAGACTGAAGGGTTCAGGGAGATCAATCATTTGAGTTTCCTCCCCTTTTTTGAAGAGGATCAAACCTCCGAGATAGGACGCCTGAATGTCTATCCCCGACGGGTTGCCGTGAACCGCTTTTTCGCCCTGAAAAGCGAGATCCGCAATAAGATCCTTGTCCCCTGAATGCGCAAGGAAATCCTTCAGGGCAGCCGCGCACGCGACCGAGACGGCGGAAGACGAGCCCAGACCTGAGCCAGGAGGTATTTCGGACGATATGGAAATTTCAAAGGGAGTTTGTTGGGTGTCTTTTCCAGTATCGGAGAGGAGTGCTCTCGCGACTGTTTTGACAGCAGGAAAGCTTCCGTCGTCCGCGTGGACATTCGAGGTCAGTCCATTAGCGACAATGCGCGATCGAGATCCTTCAATCTCTTTAACTGTGACATAAACTCTCTTGCTTACTGCCGCCGCAAGAGAATAGGAGCCGTGAACTACAAAATGCTCTCCGGAGAGAATTATTTTTCCGGGCGCGCTAGTCGAAACACTTCGAGTCATTGTGAAAAGTGCACCGCCGAGTACCCAACCACCGAAGCTTTGTCGCCCGAGGTCTCTCCACTAGTCGCGTACTTCAGGAGAGTACCTCGACGCTTTCCGAGTTTCTCTGAAAGATGCATGACAGCAGCGATGGCACCGTAACCACACGTAGAAATGTTCTTTCTCTCCAGCACTGTGTAGAAAGGACGAACTGCCAGCTTTACTACCTCTTCAAGGAGCTGATGATCCTTTTTCGAGGCTAAGTCGTGCGGTTCATAATGAGTGAGGTCGCTAGACCCGATCACTAGAAAGGGTGACTTTTCCCTTTCAATTAAAGAGAAAAGCTCGTCCGCGACTTCTATCGAAGACGCCAGATCCTGCAACATCAGACTGATTGGAAGAATGGAGAATTCACTCGAGAGAAGTCCACTCATCGTTTGTAGAAAGGGAATCTGCACCTCGATCGAGTGTTCCCTGGAGTGTGCGAGATTGTCAATATCTATGATGCTGGAGGAAGAGGAAAGACGCTTTCCCATCTCGGTCGCGACCTTAATGTCGCCCAAGGGAGTTTTCCATTCCTCCGCCCCGGATAGCGCTATTCCGCTACCGATTCCATAATGGTTGGGCCCTAAAATCACCACCGTGACATCCTTTGCGTCCTTGAATTTTTGAAAGAAATCAAAGGAAATGTTGTAGCTGTGTGCTGCCACCGGGCCTGAATAAATGTAGCCCGCATGGGGGACAATCACACACTCTACCCTGGAAATGTCTCCGGGTGAAGGGACGGAACTAGGAGAGGGAAATTTACCGGGGCCCAGTGCATTGGTAAAACAGCGGTGGATAAGCTCGTAAAGTTCGTCCTTATCGCTGGGATAGAATTGACCTGAAACCGCAGGCGATCGAGTACTAGAAGCCATTGCTGCCGCAGCGATGGATGCCTGCTAACAAGCTATTCGTACGATCTCTCTTCGTCTTCCTCGACGAGCTTTGTCTCAAAATCTTCGATCGAATATTTCATTATCTGGTCCGAACTCAATGCGCCGCTGTGCATCAGGACGTACCGCGCAAGGAGCCAAAAGATTGCTGCAAGCGCGCTCCTTCCACGATTGTTCGCGGGAATTACCACGTCTACGTTAGCTGTTACGTTGTCTGTGTCGCAGATAGCGACTACAGGGATTCCGAGCTTGGAAGCCTCATCGAGTGCCTGGAAATCAACAGCAGGATCCGCAACTATTACAATTTCAGGATCTAGATGGCGGGGAAAGAGTGGATTTGTAAAAGTTCCAGGCATGAATCGGCCCGTTAACGCAACCGCCCCTGTGGCTTCGCAGAATTTGTCAATTGGAGTCTTCGCGTATTCTCGAGCCGAATAAACCACTACTCTCGAGATCTCGGCTCGCGCAATGAATTTGGCGGCGACGTCGATTCGAAATAGCGTCTTTGAAACGTCAATTACGTGCAAGCCATTAGCCTGCGTACGGCTCACAAACTGTGCCATACTTTTCGTCTTTACAAGGGTCCCAATCCTAATCCCGGTGGAGAGAAGCGCGCGTTCAGACAACCCTGGGGCTATAGTAGCTTCTGCAGAGCCCTCCTCTTCCACTTCATCTCCCTGAGCTAAATTCGACAACTTAGGTAAACGACTGCTTTCTTGCGCACTTTATAAAATGCTTACCCAAGCTGAGGGTAAGCTCAGAGTACTCTAGCCTATGTATGAGGTACTCGAGCTATCGAATTTCTGTACGACTTCAAAGTCCTTCGAAAAAGGCTGCTGTGAGAGAGATTGAAGCTGAGGGTACATTTCCAACCAGTTTGCATTAGCGAGTTTGACTGTGGGATGACTCGGCCCCAAGGCTGAGCTTGAAACTCGCTGGGCAACACGCCTAACTTCGTTTTCGTCGAGATATCCCAAGCTGTGCAAATACTCGTGCAACAAGATCATGAATACAAAAGCATTGATCTCTTTCGGATTCCTAGTCACCGACTGTAATCCATTGATCAAAGTCTTGTTCGCTACGATGATATTCGCTCCAACCGGGTGATAAGCACCCACCGTGCTAGGCATGTTAGCCAAGACTAACGTGAGGCCTGCCCGGTGCTCACCCAACTCCTCCTCGACGACGCGCTTTACGAGCTCGAAGATCTCATCATAGTCCTGAGCCCGGTCCACGCGCCGAGCCAGATCTTCTTGTCTTGCCTTCTTTGCGAGGAAAAAGGAATCTGAGTTTTCAGTCATATTGCAATAGGATCTCTGATTTAGGCGATCTGATTTTTCGCGAGCAGTCTTTCGTAGAACTCTGGAGGTGCCGCCCCGATTGCCTGGTCCACGGCTTTCCCATCCTTGAATAACACAATCATCGGTATGCTCATGACGTTGAACTTCATTGCGAGCTCCTGATTATCGTCAACATTCACCTTTACCACCTTAACTTTTCCCGAATACTTCGCAGCAAGTTTCTCGATAACAGGCGAGACCATCCTACAAGGACCGCACCACGGGGCCCAAAAATCCACCATCACGGGGGTGCTCGACTTTTCAACTTCGTTACTCCAGTTCGAGTCCGTACCTTCCACGACCTGCGCAGATGAGCTAGGCATAACAACCATCAAGGTCGCTGGAAATATTTAAGGGTTCTGTCCCGAAATTCCGTAATCTTTCCCGAATTACTTCGATGGCGGAACGAGCCTGAAACAGATCTTCCTCCTTCCAGGCTCCGATTCACCCTTTTTCAGGTAGGCTTCCACGATGCCGATCCTTTCCAACAGATCCATATGATCCATCACAGTGGAGTAGGAGGCGCCCGTTTCCTTGGAAAGATCATCCGCAGTTCGATCCATTTTTTCCAAGGCTTGAAGAATCTTGACTCGCGTATCGCAGGGAGTCACAAGCTTGAAGCCGGAAACCTCGATAACACAGAATGAACCCATCCTGCTAGAGATTTCTTTGACCTTCATCCGCGAGAAAATAGTGCGACTTTCGTTCTTTTTAGTCTTTAGGCGTTGTCCCAATAATTCGGGAATCAGACCTAAAATCTATCACTCGAGAATTCGAGATGTCTCTTCCAGAGCGCCTCATTGTAAGGCATCAACTGGTCGATAATGTCCATGCTCGAGATCAGCATCCGTCTGCAGCAGTACCTCTTCAAGCCAAGTGAATCCAGAACCTTAGCCGGGTCTTCGCCGTTTTTGATCCGGTTAGAGAATTCATTGTACTTGTCCGCTACCAAGTTCCCGCACGTAAAACACCGGACTGGGGTGATCATTTTCTAAATATCCACTACCTGTATGATTTCTGCTTTCGTCTTCTGGCGCCCGGACCGCCGAATTTCTTCGATTCGGACTGTCTGTTATCGCCAGAGAGCAAATGGACATCGTGTTCTATAATTCTCTTTCGCAACTCCTGTCCTCTGGTGGCATCCACGAGCGCCTTGGAAATCGCCATCGCCGCAGCTTCTGCCTGTCCCATGAATCCGCCTCCTTCAACTCTGACATCGATGTCGAACTTATCGCGCAGCTCTCCAGAAAGCACCAGAGGTGTCAAAACTCTCTGCCTTGCCACGGAGGGACTCATCACCTCAACAGGAACGTTATTCACCCGGATACGTCCCGTTCCAGGTGTTATGGCTGCAGTAGCTCGAGCCCGCTTCCGGGCTCCTGCATAGAGTTTAGTCTTTTTCGCAGTAACCATCTTCCTTTTCCTCTTTAGGACGTCTCGCCCTTCCATCCGATCCGGTGGGCAACTTCTCCAAGCGGGACGTAATAGGCGAGAGGCTTCGTTGCTTTTGCTTCTTCAAAATTGGTAAAAGAAATCTTTTCCATCCCTTTCGGAATGTCGGTGTATACACGTAGTCGCCTGATCGCAGACAATCCCTTCGTCTTAGTTCTAGGAATCATCCCTCTTATAGTTCTGGAAAGAATGCCTGCCGGAGTTCGAGGGTGAAAAGGTCCATGCTTTGGATGGACGACGCTAGCAATT
>JASHXQ010000122.1 GCA_030043455.1 Nitrososphaerales archaeon
CGCAGCTCTATAGGTCATCATTCTGGAGCTCTCCAGATCCAACGAAATCTTCGCGATCTCTCGCTGGACGAGCTGGTGTTTTCCGATCTTCTTTTTGTGTTGGACCCTTTCTTTCGCACAACGCACTGCTTCGTCCAGACAATCTTGCAGCACTCCCACGCTCCCGGCTGCGACGGACAATCTCCCGCTCATCAACGCCGTATATGCAACGCTCAGACCTTTTCCAGGAGGTCCCAGCATGTTGTCCTTTGGCACCTTGCAATCGGTGAAATAGAGAAGTCCAGTGTCGGACGTGGGCAGGCCGAGCTTATGTTCGATCGGTTCTGCCGAGAAACCCTCTGCCTTGGTCTCTACCAAAAAGGCGCACATGCCCTCCGATTTGCCCTTGGGATACGCGAAGACAATCGCGAGATCCGCAATGGACCCGTTGGAGATCCAGGCCTTCTGACCGTTGAGATAGTAACTATCTCCTCTCTCTTCGAAAGTAGTTTTCATTGAGGCAGGGTCAGAGCCGGCCGTGGGTTCGGTTAGACCGAATGCCATGATCATTTCCCCGGACGTGGTTTTTGGCAGATAACGTTCCTTTTGCTCGTCCGTGCCCCACTTTTGCAACGTGCTTTGCCCGAGAGAAACATGCCCAGAGAAAAATGTCCTAATCCCGGTACCCTCTTGTCCCACTCTTTCGAGGACCAGGGCATAGGTAAGAGCGTCCGCCCCCTGCCCCTCGCCGTAAGCCCGAGAAATGGGCAGCCCCAACAGATGAGCTTCCTTGAAAATAGGGAGCACCAGGTCGTTAAACCGGCGCTCGAGATAGAAGCGATCTTCAATAGGCCGGATTTTCCGGCAGGTTTCATCCACCACTCCTAGGAGAAGCTTCTGCTCGTCGGTAAGATCGAAATTCATCAAAACTACTGTGCCTTTTGCAACACCCAAAAGGCTTTTTCTTATCTCAAGATGACCGAGTCGCTTGATGGCAAAGATCGACTCTCAAAAGCGAGCGAATAGAATTTTCGAACAGCTGGGAGACAGGGCTGATACTTTCATCATCGCAAACGGCACTGAGCCTCATCTTGATGCCTCTTTCTTCTACGTCACGGGCTATTCGTACGGTCTTTTCGAGGGATCCTTTTTGATCGCCGAAAGAAACGGCAGCGTATCTCTGGTAACTTCGCTTTTGGAAGAGCCGATTGCCAGAACTTTCGAGAATGGGGTAGAGATCATCGCTGAGGGGAATAGAGAGAAGATGCTCGCAAGGTTGCGCTCGATGGCAGCAAAAGTTTCCCAAAAACCAATTGCACTAAATTCTGCGGAACTTACGTACAGCTCTTTTCTTCAAATCAAATCAGCCTTCAAAGGCTCCAAACTTTTGGACGAAGCTGGAGCTTTCGAGGCTGCCCGATTGATTAAAGATGAAAACGAGATCGCTCTAATACAAAAAGCATGCACTATCGCTTCTAACACGTACAAGGAGATCCCTTCAATGCTTGGCGTGGGAGTTACGGAGACCTCGGTATCCGCCAAGATGGCGTTCGATATGCAAAATGCCGGAGCAAACAGTGTAGCTTTTGATTCTATCGTTGCCTTTGGAAAAAATAGTGCGGAACCACACTATGCTCCGCATGAGGTCAAGCTGGGAAAAGGCCAGTTTGTGCTCTGCGATTACGGAGCAAAGTACCAGAGGTACAACTCTGATGTAACGCGTACACTTGTTTTCGGAAAAGCGTCGAAAAAACAGAAGGAAATGTACGAGATCATCCACCATGCCTTAGAGTTAGGAACGGAACTCTGCACACCTGAAAACACCGGGGAATTTATTCACTCCAAGGTTGCAGAGTGGATTGATTCCACCGAGTACAAGGGCCGGTTCATTCACTCGCTCGGCCACTCACTAGGATTATCAGTGCACGATGGACCTGGCTTGTCTGTGCGGTACAAGAAGAAATTACTGCCAGGGATGGTGCTCACCGTGGAGCCGGGGATCTACGTTCCGGGTTTTGGCGGGGTGAGAATCGAGGATGATGTCCTCATTACGAAGAGCAAGCCCAAGGTGCTGACGAATGCCGCAAGAGAGCTCATCGAAGTCTAGCTACCAGCCGGCGCAAAATGAACGTAGCCTTCGGAGTATCTTCGGTTGGGCTTGGCCATGCTCGGCGTAGCCTCACTCTGGCTAAATATCTGCGGAAGGAAAGAAAAGATCTCGAAATAACCTGGTTCGCCGCAGAGCCAGTGATCACCTTCTTAGAAAAAGAGGGAGAGACTGTTCCCCCGGTGTGTCATCAGCTACGCTCGCTAAGCTCGGTAATGGAAGCAGGAGTTTCCTCTGGAAGGCTCCGCGACATTTCAAAGGTCGCAAGATCGTCAAGTTCCATTGCTCGACAGAATTATTTTCTTCTGAAAAGTGAGCTCGTTAACTGCAAGGCCCTCATTCAGGACGAATTCATTGAGACCCTCTTAGCTTTCATGTGGGAAAAGAATCCGTCGCTTCCCCAGCACCGGGTCCTCATAACTGATTATTTAGAGCTCCAATCCTCTGGGACATTGAACCCCCTGAGCCGATTGGTCAGCTGGTATGCCAATCGGATGCTGTGGAAAGGGTATGCGGCTTGTGCTCCCCGAATATTTGCAGACGATCTGGATTTGATCCCAGCCTCTTTGAAGGTGAAAGCTCAGAAAGTTTTCTCGGTAGTCGGCCCGATACTTCCCGATCCGCCTGCCGAGTCCAAAAGCGCTCTAAAAGAGAAGATTCTAACAGATCATTTCGGGGTCTGTGCTGACCATATGAAACTCCTAGTCATTGCTGTGGGAGGAACTGATATTGGTAAGTATTTGATTAGTTTCTTTGTTCAAAATCAAACAGAGCTTTCGGAGAAATTGAACTGTAATATTCTCGTCTTGCTCGGCCCGAGAATTGATGGAACAATTTTTGGCGAAGTGAAAGGTATTTGCTTGCGATTGCTCCCATTCTCTCCAAGTGTCATGGGATACTTCAAGGCCGCAGATTGCGTCATCTGTCAAGCCGGAGCATCAACGCTGAATGAAGTCTTGGCCGTTGGGACTCCATGCGTGACCATTCCAATTTCTAATCACTTCGAGCAGGAAGCCAATGCAATGCGATTCTCGGAAAAATATGGCTTCGCAAGGTTAAGCTACGCAGATGTCAATGTACACGCGATAGTGAGGGCGGTTGAAAAGGCGACTAGTACAGAACCTCTTCCGGTAAATTTTTCCGCCAACGTGACTAAGGCTGGGGATTTGATCCTTCAGACTTTACAATCCTGAGTGAGTCGATATTGCCGCCTACGATGCAATCGCTGGACGCTGAGATTCTCTCGTGCACTTTGTGCAGACTTTGTGAGACAAGGACCCACGCCGTGCCAGGTTCGGGCGACGCAGAAAATCCGAAGGTGGTTTTCATTGGCGAGGGCCCGGGAAAAAATGAGGATTTACAGGGCAAACCCTTCGTAGGCAGGGGAGGTAAGCTGCTCGATGAACTACTTGAGAGTACGGGGCTGAAAAGAGAAGAGGTCTACATTACTAACATCGTAAAATGCAGACCGCCAAAAAATCGCAAACCCAAACCTGACGAAATTGAGATCTGTACATGTCATTATTTGGAAAAACAGCTGGAGCTCCTGAAACCGAAATTAATCTGCACCTTGGGAGCCACAGCACTCCAATATTTTACGGGGCAGAAGGAAATGAGACCGAACCATGGAAAACTGTTCAAAACAAAGTCAGACATTGCTTTGCTTCCAACTTATCATCCGGCGGCTATATTCAGGAACCGGAAGTTGAAAAAGTCTCTAGATGAGGACCTCAGAAAAATCTCAGTATTGATTGATTAACTCGGACTCCCTGGGGTTATTTAGATCGCCTACATCGCTTTGCACTCCTTCTGGATTTTTTTGAAGAAGCAACGCGATCACTCTTTGGTTTTTCTTTCTTGGCGATCATCTTCCTATTTTCCTGAACGGATTTTTTGATGAAGTCGACGATTGTCTTCAATGATGTCCCGGGTCCGAAATTCCCATGAATGCCCATCCTCTCAAGTTTCGGTTTGTCCGAATCCGGAATAATTCCGCCCCCGATTACCACAATGTCGCCGCCCCCTTTTTCCTTCAGGAACTGGACCACCTTGGGGAAGGCTGTCATGTGTGCTCCATTGAGCAGGCTGAGTGCGACAATGTCCACGTCCTCGTCCACTGCCATCTGCGCGACTTGTTCTGGCGTAGGGAGCAGTCCTGAGTAGATGACCTCCATCCCTGCGTCCCGGAATGCGCGTGAAAGAACCAGCGCACCCCGATCATGACCGTCGAGGCCGGGCTTTGCTACCAGTATCCTGATCTTTCTCGCTTCAGGATTAGTGGGAGCATTTACGAGTTGGAGCGACGACATTCGATACTTTGTCCTAAATGGGTAAGACACATATTTGGAATTATTGTTCCATGTTTAGGCTATTACCGGCTCTTTCCAGCCGCCGAACACCTGTCTACCAACATCCATTATTTCTTGGAGCGTGGCATATGATTTGACCGCCTCCAGGATAGGGTAGATAGAATTGGCACCAGGATCTTCGAAGGCTTTTTTCAAGGCTTCCAAGGATTTCCTTACTTGACCCTCATCCCTCCGCTTCTTCAAGGTGCGCAGTCTCGTCACTGCTTTTCGCCGAAGCGCTTGATTGACCTTGAGATAATCGATTGATTTCTCTTCGTTCGACTCGTATTTGTTTACCCCTACTACGAACCTTTTCCCGAGTTCAAGATCCCTCGCCCTGTGGTAGGAAGTGTTGGCGATCTCCCTCTGGATGTAGCCTTGTTTGATTGACTCGAGCACTCCGCCCAGCTGTTCGATCTTTTCAAAATAGACGTAGGCCTGCTCTTCCATCTCGCCCGTCAACCATTCTAGGTAGTAAGATCCTCCCAACGGATCAATTACATCCGTTACGCCTGTCTCTTCAGCCAAAATTTGCTGGGTTCTTAGGGCAACAGTTACGGCGTCTTCGGTGGGGAGGGCCCAGGCTTCATCATAGGAATTGGTGTGGAGGGACTGGGTGCCGCCTAAGACCGCGGCAAGCGCTTCGATCGTCGTCCGGATGATGTTGTTGAGAGGCTGCTGCCAAGTGAGGGATACTCCCGAGGTTTGCGTGTGGAAACGAAGAAGCAGTGATCGAGGGTTCTTGGCCCCATACTTCTCCTTCATGACAGTGGCCCAGATTCTTCTAGCCGCTCTAAATTTCGAGATCTCCTCGAAGAAATCCATGTCACAGTTGAAGAAAAAGGAGAATCTTGGTACAAAGGAATCCACATCAAGCCCGGCATTTTTCCCAAGCTCCACGTACGAGAATCCATCTGCAAGAGTAAAGGCAAGCTCTTGCGCGGCGCTAGCTCCGGCTTCCCGGATGTGATAGCCAGAGATGCTGATATAGTGCCAATAAGGCATTTTTTCCGTGCAGAAGACCATCAGATCCCTGATGATCCGGAGATGCGCATCCGGAGGAAAGGCCCACTCTTTCTGGGCAATGTATTCTTTGAGAATGTCTGTCTGCACTGTCCCCCTGAGCTTCTCTAGTGGGACGCCCTGTTCTTCACCTACTGCCGCATACATGGCCGTCAATACTGCTGCTGGAGCATTGATAGTCATCGAAGTGCTCACTTTATCCAGAGGGATGGATTCGAAGATTGTTTCCATATCCTCCAGCGAGGATACGGAGACGCCGCACTTTCCGACTTCCCCTTCTGCCCGATCGCTGTCAGCGTCAAATCCGTAAAGAGTAGGCATGTCAAAAGCGATCGAAAGACCAGTCTCACCCTCTTTGAGGAGATACTTGAGACGCTTATTGGTCTGATCGGCTGAACCGAAACCTGAAAACATACGCATGGTCCAGGGCCGGCCCCGGTACATCGTAGGATAGACTCCGCGGGTATAAGGGAACTCTCCCGGTAGACCCAGATCGCGAGAGTACTCTAGATCCGCATTATCAACCGGGGTGTAGATCCGTTTCAGCGGAATTCCTGAGGGGTTTTCAAAAAGTTCCTTCCGCTCTGGAGTTTCCGAAAGAACTGGAGCTAAAACAGCTTCCTGCCATTTGCTAATTTTTTCTTTTAGAGCGCTGATTCTTTGAGGGCTGAAGTCCCCCCCTTTTTGTTCTCTTTTCTTATCCCTAAGTTCCTTGAGCTTCAAAGACCAAAAAGGATCGGTCATAGCGCTGTCACCCTGTCTCTCTTTCACCCAGTTACTCGCTGGCTTATTTCTCGATTGTGGTTTTAGAGAACGAGACAATCAGCTTCATTTTTCTATAAAGCCCTCCTGTTAGGCTGGAAGGGGAATATTGGTGAAATACGGAGAATATCGAAATTCCGCAGAGTTCAATCCAGATCGGGACATGTATTGCGTTCACTGTTTAATCCCTTTCAAGGATAACGACGAGCTAGGTCGGTGCGAGCAGACCAACCATATTACCCACCCCGATTGTGTGAAGCATTCCCCTTGATGATCCCAAAAATCGAGTGAACTAAGCGGATTCATCCGATATCAATCTACGGTACTCAG
>JASHXQ010000123.1 GCA_030043455.1 Nitrososphaerales archaeon
CTAATCAAGATTCGATTATTGAAATTCGCACTAGCCGGCAAACAGCGGCATAGCAGCGAAGACCTTCGCGTCAGAAATTAGGTTCACGATTTTCGAGTACTCGTTGGGTTCGTGGGGGACATCATCCACGGTGCTCCACACGACGGTTGGATACCCTTTCTTCCGGAAGAGATTTCCCACAGTCTGACCACCAATTCCTACATAATTTGGCGTCTTTCCGGTTACTTCTAGAATCGATGCGCCCAGAAGCTGTGCGATCGGGCTCGACGGGGAGGTAGCTGGCCCCGCATCTTCGCGGTTGATGATCTCGAGAGAAATCTCGACACCGTTCCGGGGGCTGGATTCTTGTATGGCTGTATGTATATCGCCGAGCACGTCGTCGAGGGAATACTCGGGAAGGACCCTGCAATCAAAGTAGAAAATATCCACACCTGGAACCGTGTTGATGTTGGGGACGTTGGGCTCGACCTTGGTCGGCTCAAAAGTCGAAGAAGGATCATCGTACATCGTATCTTTTTTCGTATACTTTTGATGAAAGATCGTGTCAAGGTTCAGCGCAAGCTCCATTCCCACCCTGTGCGCGTTCTTCCCCTTGCTGGGCAAACTAGCGTGCACTTGCTTGCCCTTTGTCGTAATCTTGAACCACAACAGATTCTTTTCAGCGACTTCGACCACCAGTCCTTCGGGACTTCCGGCGTCCGGGACCACAATGAGATCCTTTGGAGCAAAGTAGTCATGGTCCAGAAGGTATTTGACACCAAATTCACTTCCATATTCTTCATCCGCGACTGCCCAGATGCCGACATTGAACGGAAGCTTGATGTCCAAATTCTTGAGAGTTCTCAAAGCTGCAAGGCTTGATACGAAAGATTGGCCATTGTCCTCCGCACCTCTAGCATAGATCTTGCCATCCATGATAACAGGATTGAATGGATCTGACTTCCAGAGCTCTCTGCTGCCCTCGGGCACGGTGTCCATGTGAGACAGAAACCACAACGTCTTTGTCGTGTCATTTCCCCCAAGCTTGGCGCCGATATTAGGGCGAACTCGTCCCGAGTATCCGCTGTCAGGAACGTCCACTCGTTGTACCGAAAATCCTTCTTTTTCGAGAAACGACTGGATGAAATTAGCGCGCTCCGTTTCTCCTGGCCCTCCCATGCGCGGATTGACAGAATTGATCTTGAGCATTCTCACGAAGAAATCTTGAATCTCACCCCGCGCACCGTCAATGTCTCTAGAAATCTCGGAAATGGATTTTCTCAACTGTCCTTGTTGCATATTCCGGAAGTTTCGCCCTCTGAAAATGGATACGGTTTCGTCTGAGACTCTATAAAATCAGTGGAAACAGGACCAGGCTCGCAAAATGAGTTATTAAAATGGGACCTGATTCTTAATATTTATTAATTCCAAAGTCGCAAATTAATAACTGGGGGCACGAGTTCCTCCCACAAGTCTACGAGAAAGTTGAGGTTTTTGCCTGAGAGTTTCGACGCTAGGAAGGCTCTTTTGCTAGGGCTTTTGCTCTCCGTTGTGATCCTCGTATTCGAATTAGTCGGAGGAACCTTGTTTCACAGTGCGGCTCTTGTAGCCGATGCTCTCCACGTCATAACCGATATTCTTGCGATCTCCTTCAGCTTTGTTGCCCTAACCATATCGGTTCGTCCTCCTTCTGAAACCTCGACGTATGGTTTCCATAGGATCGAAGTTATCGCGAGTCTTGTTAATGGCCTATCACTGATAGGGGTGGTCGGGGTTATTATGTTCGAAGCGGTTGAGAAGTTCCTGCACCCCGAAACCATTGGAATCGTGGGGACAGTTGCATTCGCCTCTGTTGCCCTCGTCCTGAACCTTCTGGCATCTCGGATTTTGAAGAAGGCTCAAACGAATTTTCCCGGTCACGAAGATTTGAATCTCCAGAGTGCCCAGACACATATCTTCGGGGACGCACTGGCTTCCCTAGCTGTAATTATTGGAGCATTGGCGGTGTATCTCACCGGCATAGTGCTTATTGATCCACTAGTCGCAATATTCATCGGCTTAATCGTTCTTAGAAGCGCCGTTCGAATCACGATGCAAGGGGGAGCGATTATTTTGGAGCGCTCACCCATCAAGAACCTGCCGGAACTGAAGAAAAGTCTACTCAAAGTCAGAGGGGTTTCAGACGTCCACGATTTTCACGCGTGGAGAATCTGCTCCCACATTACTGTCGCGAGCATGCACGCCTGCCTTGATTCCACCGGCAAAGGACGAACCACGGAGGTGAGGAATGCTCTAGAAGAACAGCTCGCAGAAAAAGGAGTACAGCACGTCACGATCCAGCTAGAAGATGTATGTTGTGTACCCTCGCACCAGCATTCAAACGTTTGAAAAACGATACTAAATCATTTCAATCTCTTGGCACCACAAGCTGAGGAATCTTCCCAGGATCGTGGTTGCGCCTCACTAGAGCGAAAGTGGTAGCTGCGAGAATTAGAGCAATCGCAAATACTTGCCATCCAAGAAAGTAACTTCCCGTTTCTTGAACTATTAGACCAAAGATCGGAGCCCCTACGATCTGTCCGGTCATCGCAATCGAAAAAGAGAGCGAAGTTCCGACTCCTTCGTAGCCGATGTCCGAGTACTCGCCGGCGAGAGTAAGAAAGACACCATTCCATCCGAGAGCTCCAAAGCCGAGTAACGCCATAACTGGAGCTACTTCCCAGTAGCCTGCCCCGGATCGTAATTGGGAGAGGAGCAACAGCATCGCAAAGGAGGTCAGGGAGATGAGGAACAGATCTTTGATACGACTCCCCCTGAAAATCCGGTCGCTGATTGAGCCATAGACAGGGCGACCGATAGTGCCCGCAACGTTGACGAGAGAGAGAAAGAGGCCCGCGACTACAGGTGTAAATCCCAACACAGAATGGGAAAAAAGCGTGATGTACGTAACCACGACAGATTGGACCGCGGCGTAAAAGAATCCAACTCCTCCCAGCCAAAGCAAATTTCTGTTCTTCCTGGAAATAGAGAGTCCTTTCTTGAGGAAATCAAGGGAAATCTGTCTCGCTCCGGAGAACTGTCCAGCTTCTTTGTAGCCCAAGACGAAACAGACTCCGGACAATACAAGTAGTCCAGCTGCAATGAAAGCGGTGCCCAGCCCATAGGTCACTCCGATCAGCGGAAGAACGGCTCCAGCGATGATGCCTCCCACGGTAGTTCCCGTTTGTTTCAACCCCATCCACACGCTCCTGTGTTCTTTCGAAAACCAGCTCATGATGGCCTTGCTCGTCACTGGCGTGATCGAGCTGTACCCGATACCGACTCCGAAGATCGAGAGCGCAAATCCGGTAAAATTGTGAGTCAAAGAAGCTGAAATTATTGAGACTGCCTCAATCACATGTCCGGTAAGGAGGATTTTTTTCACTCCTACAGAATCCGAAATTACACTGATGAAGATCGAAACTCCGGAAATCCCGGCGTACATTATCGAAGTGAGCGCTCCGATCTGAGTAGTAGTGAGAGCATCTCTAGTCACGAGGAGAGGTGCGAGTGCCGGGATTGTGAAAATCAAAATCGCAGCCGTGGTCTGACTCGACCACACCATCACGAAATTGGAGTATCGCTCTTTGTTTGTTCGCGAGCTGTCCGTCAAAAAATGTTTAAACCTTCAATTTTATGCCTTCGAAATGAAAAGCCGCGCGAGTCTTTCGGATTCGAGTTCCTCACGCTTCGTAATTGCCGAAGAAAAGTTGGTTTCTCCAGGCGCTAACTAAAAGCTTGCGTTAGGCGAACGGAAGAAAAAGTAGCACTACAGAGGTAAACGCGCGAAGAAATTGCAGTACAAGTGGACGGTGCTTCTCGTGACGACCGTTGGCATAGTCATGTCTGGCATCGATTCCCGGATCGTCATTGTGGGGCTACCCGAGGTTGCACATGCCCTTGGTGCGAGTGCCGAGCAGGCGATCTGGTTCACTCAAGCATACGTCTTCGGAGCCACCATCTCCGTTCTGATGATCGGTCGTACGGCGGACATTATCGGACGGGTGCGCATCTACAACCTGGGCTTTGCGATTTTCACGGTAGGTTCGCTGCTGACCGGCCTCTCTCAAAATGCGGACCAAGTCATAGTGTTCAGAGGCATTCAGGGATTTGGCTCTGCCTTCATCACCACTGTCAGTGCAACTCTGATCACAGACGCCACTCCGAGAAACGAACTGGGTTTTGCAGTGGGTATCAACCAGATTGCGTTCAGGGCTGGATCGATGGCGGGACTAACCATCAGTGGCGTGATTCTCTCTTTTTTGGATTGGAGGTTTCTCTTCTTGATCAATGTCCCGATAGGTATCTTCGGGACTTGGTGGGGACATGGGAAATTGAAAGAGGTCGCTGCTCTCGACAAGGCCGCACCTATGGATTGGATTGGGTTCGGATTGATTACGGTTTCGATCACAGGATTACTCCTTGCCCTAACCTATGCTGCTTACGGAATTAGCAGCTTAAATCTGATCCTATTTTTCTTCGCAGTCTGCTTTGTTTCGCTGGCTTTTTTCGTACGCCAAGAATCGAAAACCAAGTACCCTTTGCTAGACTTGCGGCTCTTGAGCATACCTGAATTCAGTGGTGGTTCGATTGCAGTCATGATCAACGCTGTCGCTTGGGGTGCTCTGTTGCTGATTCTCAGTTTATACTTTCAGATCGGAATCGGCTTGAGTCCCCTCCAGGCAGGCATTCTCATCTTGCCCTTCGAATTCGCGTTTCTCGCAACCGGCCCAATGTGTGGTAGACTTTCTGACAGATATGGTCAGACTCCCTTTACTATTGTAGGGCTGATTGTGCAGAGCTTTGCGTTGTTTCTCTTCTCAACCCTGAGCACGGGCACATCATACTTCTACGCGGTGGTCTACATGATCATCTTCGGCGCGGGGGTCGGCTTCTTCGCATCACCAAACATGAGCTCGGTCATGGGAGCAGTGGCTCCCAATCGCCGGGGAATTGCTTCCGCGATTCGCACCACTGCGTGGAACGTGGGTTATACAATCAGTCTCAATCTTGCGATCGTGCTCATGTCCTTTACTCTGCCATATCAGACCGTAAGCAATCTCATCGCCTCCAACATCGCTACTATCTCGATGGCAAGTCGTGAGCTCTTCGTGACGAGTCTCAAATCCACCTATTTCTGGCTGGGTGTGATCAACACTACGGCAATCATTCCCAGCCTCTTTGGATCGAAACTTTTCCGTTCAAAACAACCCAAAGTTACAGTCCAAGAAATAAAGGGTGAGGACAAGAAAATAGACGGTACTTCCAATCTCAAGAGTTCGAGCCAAAATTCGTCTTGAGACCGAGAATAGAACAGTGTCAGCTCGAATTAACCTAAAGATCTATTCCAGATTACTTCTCGGAGTATAACCCCTTTTTCAGCCAAGATAGAATCGTACTAGTCATTCTTTGTATTAGAGAGATAGACCTTGACAGAATTTACAGACAAATGGCAGACGAACCACGATAAAACAACTGTTCCGAGCATGATTAAGGACGCCATGAATCCACCGGGCGATCTCCGGAAGAGATTGGTAGACACTGACCGATCTCTTACGGTTCAGATTTCCAAACTTGACAAAACGATTACGAAGATGACGGAGAAGGAGAAAGTCCTCTTCAACAAGACCACAGTGGCGTTTCAAAAACATGACACCACCATGGCCCAGGCTTATGCTAACGAACTGTCCGAGCACCGGAAGGCGATGAAGCTCGTCCAGAGCTCTCGCCTCTGCCTCGAACAGGTCCAGATGAGACTCAAGACGATTACAGACTTTGGTGATCTTGCGAACGTTATCGCACCGGTGGGACAGGTCGTCCGGACAGTACGCACGAGCCTGCAGAACGTGATGCCTTCTGCCAACGACACACTCTCTGAAATTTCCAACGGACTTCAGGGAATGATGCTCGAAGTAGGCGGTGTTCCAGGACTATCCATGAATTTCGAATCAAGCAGCGAAGAAGCTGAAAAGATCCTGGCTGAGGCTTCAGTAGTTGCTGAAACCAAAATGGCCTCATCGCTTCCGGATGTGCCGGATACGAGTGCCACAAGCGATTCAAATTCTAGCATCTAGACTTCAGACGACGCCAAGCTGAGAGAGTCGGATCATCTCCCAGCTCCTACTCACTCTTTCTCAATACTTTTTGAACGAGAAGTTCATATCGCCTCTCCACTCAAAGTGGAAAATGACGCGTGATGATCCGAGCGGTAACTTTCGATCTCTGGCTCACCCTCATCTGGGATTCCAAGGAGCTGGAAGAATACCGGAAGCTCCGACGGATCCTGAACTTTCACCGGTTCGTCAATCGTGTCGGCTCCCGGGGGAAGAGCCATGGGCGGATTGATTTCAACGCAATTCGCCTTGCAACAGAACAACTCGGGGTCAAGGTAAACAAAATCTACGATGCGGGGTTGGACGTCTCGCCGGAAGATAGAGGCAAGATGATGTTCGAGCTCCTGGGAATCAAGTTTCCATTGAATGAGGCAAGAGGGCTCGAGACCCAAGCAGGACGGGTTCTCTCCGACGCAGGCTATTTCAAAAAATACCCCCATCTCAACCCGGAAGCAGGACCAGTTTTGCGATCTCTCAAGAAACGGGGTCTGAAGGTAGGCTTAATCTCCAATGCGGCGAGATCTGCTCGCACCTACTCCAGGATGTTAAATTCCTATGGGATTGGCAAGTACTTCGACTCCCTAACGATCTCGTGCGAGATCGGTTACCTGAAACCGGCAAAAGAGATCTTTCACCATTCGCTCCAGGAGCTGGAAGTCCAGCCTCATGAGGCGATTCACGTCGGCGACTTGTTCAAGGCGGATGTCATCGGTGCAGTCTCTTACGGGATGCATGCTGCGCACTATACGGGATTGTGGCACAAGTATGCGCAGTACGAAAATCCCGGAGAACACATTCCGCAGGATTTCCACGTTCCGGAGAACCGAGTCGTCAGGGAAATTGACAGCCTGAAAGAAATACCCGCCATTGTGAACGGAATCGAGTAAACCCGCGATGTCTCCGATGCAGACCGGCGAGCCACCCGCTATTGAACTTCAAAATCTTGGCAAAACGTTCTCGGGATTTAGAGCGATCGACAATTTAAACTTCCAGATCGGACATGGAGAGGTATTCGGACTGCTAGGCCCCAACGGCGCGGGAAAGACAACTACCATGAGAATCATCGCCTGCCTGCTCTCTCCAACGGATGGGGATGTCTTCGTGGCGGGCAAGAGCGTTAGAGACTCAAAGAACCGCACCACCATAAGTCGAAACATCGGCCTTTTGACTGAGAGCCCGAACGTCTACGAGCGACTCACAGCCGAGCAGAACCTGATTTTTTTTGCGCGTGCGTATGGAATTCCCGAGCCAGAGATCGAGGGAAGGGTGAGGTCGGTCCTCAAGGAATTTGATCTCGAGGATCGAAGATCCGACCGAGCGGTCACCCTTTCCAAGGGGATGAGGCAAAAGCTTGCCATTGCCAGGGCCGTCGTGCATCGGCCTTCAGTTCTGCTTCTGGACGAACCGACAGCCTCCCTGGACGCTGAATCTGCAAAAATGATTCGATCTCAAATCTCAGAGACTGCTCGTACCGGCGATCACACAGTTTTGCTTTCAACGCACAATCTGGATGACGCCTCGCGTCTGTGCAATAGGATCGCTTTCATCAGCCGGGGACGCATTCTCGCGATCGGGTCCGAGGAAGATGTGTCAAGTCAGGCAAAAAAGGACCGTTTGAATACGAAACCAGATAGCGTTTCTATCACTCTGTTATCTCTAGATGGGTTTTCAGAGGAACGCCTCTTGAATCTAATCCCTGGGGCAAAGGCGGTACATCAAAATGGAGATGGAAGATCCTTTGAAGTAGCATTCAAAGATGAGTTCTCACCAGAAGAGCTCGAAGTTCAGACTTCTGAAGCGATTTCGACTCTAGTCAGAGCAGGAGCTAAAATTTCACGCGTAGTCCAATACAAGCCGAGTCTCGAAGATCTCTACTTGGATATCGTATCCAGCAGGAAGAACCTGAATTGAATCTTCAAAATGCCATGCTCGTCTTCCGAAAAGACTGGTTGGAGATCAAACAGAGCAAACAGCTGCTCGTCCCGATCTTTGTTTTGCCTGTCCTCATGGTAGTGGCGCTGCCCCTGATTGCAGTTCAGATCCCAGTTCTGATGATTTCGGGGAGTGGTGCGGGGAACACTCCCTTATCTGCCACACTCACGTTGCCTTTCGAGATCTCAGCGCTTACGGCTGGAATGACGGCAAAGCAAGCTTTCGTTTATTCCATGTCCGCAGTGTTCTTCGCTCCCTTCACCATGCTCGTTCCGCTGATCGTCTCGTCCATAATTTCCTCGGACAGTTTCGCTGGAGAAAAAGAGCGCAAAACTGTAGAAGCTCTCCTTGCCTCGCCGCTTTCTGACATGGAGTTATTGTTCGGAAAAACGCTCGCTTCTTTTGTGCCAGCCATGCTTGTCACCGTCCTTTCCTTCACTATCTACGCTGGCATCACTGACTACTTGGACTATCCAATGTTCGGTCACGCGATTCTCCCGAATTTCATCTGGATTCTGATCCTGGTAGGCATCGCCCCGGCATTTGCGATCGCTGCCACAGGATTGACTGTCATCATTTCCACGCGCGTCGCAGGAACTCGAGAAGCCCAGCAAGTAAGTGGGCTGCTCGTGATCCCGATCATCGTCCTGCTCTTTGGTCAGACCACGGGTGTGGTCTTGCTGGGGGTCAATACGCTACTCATCGTTCTAGCCCTAATGATCGTGCTGGACTACATCATACTTCGGATCGGAGTGAAACTATTCAACCGGGAGCGAATCCTATCCAAGCTCTGAAACGCTATTCGGGCTTCAGATATTTTGTGATCTCTTTCTCAAAGGCTTCCTTTGGCATGGCTCCCACTATTACATCCAGTACTTTGCCACGATCCGTGATTAGAAAGGTGGGGATGCTCATGATGCCAAATTGTTGAGATGTAACCGGATTCTTGTCTACGTCAACCTTCGCGAAGGTGATCTTCCCAGCGTAAGTTTGGGACAACTCTTCCATGATCGGCGCCATCATCTTGCATGGCGGACACCATGTAGCCCAAAAGTCTGTGATCATCAAGGAATTGGATTTTAGTGAAGGGAAAAAGGTGTCGTCCGAGAGCACCACAATCGAATCTGTCATCAGTCTACGACCGGCATGCTCAAAGTAGATCGGATAGACGGAATCGCTCTTATTCTTGAAGTAATGATGCCCTTCAATTTCTCGTTGGTCTCGGCGTTCACGATTGCGATGATGTCGTAAGTTCCGTAACTTGTGTACGCTTCCACGACTTCGGGTATCGCCTTGATTGCACCATAAACCTCAGACTCCTTGCCTACGTCAGCATTGACCAGAACGATCGCTCTTGGCATGAAATAGAATCCCTACCAGCACCTGGGACGAAGAAAGTCCTAAACGCAATGCTGTGCTTCATTAATTATGCTTTTTGAATTGAAACTACCCAATTGGTCTTCATTCGTTCTCCGACACTTGATATCGGGGCCGAAATGACGACTTTGCTTGAAAGGCAGAGATCTTTTCCCAAATCACTTTAGATCAGCCTGTCAATGTCATCCCATTTCTTCGTCTGCTAATCTTCAACAGTATCCAGATCGGGATCAGGATAATGACAGCTTCAAGGGAGGCTGCTAGCAATTCAAAATTTGTCACCAATGGCAAGTGCCAGAACACTTGAACCGAAGTAACGAAGGTATTCATGTATTCGTAAAGAAAGTAGAAAGTCCCAATTTCCAGACTTAGCGTGGTCGCGAATAGAAAGATGGTAGTTAGGAGGAAATCTCTGCAAATCAAGTAGAAGATTACAAGCGAACTCACAAGAAGAAAAAATTCGATGACGCCAATGTGAACCAAGAATGAGCCACCTCCGAGACTGACGAGAAGTGAAACATGCCCGGTGTTGATGGTTACAAACCACAAGCGGAGTCCCTCGGCTCGAACATAATTCAAGAGAATGATTATCCAAAACATTGAGTACGGAAGAAAAAACAAGAGAAACCCTGCATTCTGATTAAACTTCTGATGATTACCCAAAAAGTGCGTCAAACCAAGTTAGCTCAATTTTTCTAAATTCGAAAAGCGTCAGATGTTGACGGAGGACCATCGGTTAGGCTTATTCATTTTAGAATCGATTTAACAGCCAACACGGCATCAGCAAAGCTCCCAAAGTCGTTGCCCCGGATTCCATTTCGCGTTGCATCTGAAAACAAGTCGATCCTTTGCTCGACTCTCCCAAACATCAGTTTGAGACGATCCAGCTGCCGCATATTCAGCTCGTTAATTCTGGCTTCGACAGAGCTTTTGGAAGTCTGGGACAGCAAACCCAACTCCCCCAAAAGTTTCTTGACATCATCATCGGAGTCGCTCGCCATCCCCATTTCACTCAAAAAGAAAAATCATTTCCGGTAACGTTTTACAACGCCCTTTTCCTCTAGGCGCTGGATTTGACTTTGATCGTAGCCCAGTTCCAAAAGTATTTCAGATGTTTGTTCTCCTTGCGCCGGTGGAGGCAAACGGATCGGAGTCTCGACTGCGGAGAATTTCACGGCGGTGCCTAATTGTTTCAGTTTTTTGCCCGTTCTGGGATTGTCAATTTCCTGCACCATATCGCGGGCTAGTACTTGTTCATCCGAGAGTACATTGGAAATATTGGAGATCGATCCGGCCGGAATTCCTTTCCTGAAAGCTAAATCGATCCAGAATTGTGCAGGCTTTTTAGAAAAATGCGAATTGAGAATCGCGAGAAGCTCTGCTCTGTGCTCCATCCGATCCGGATTCGTCAGAAATCTCGGATCTGTTGAGAGCCCGGGCTCTCCAATCGCTGAACAGAAATCTGTCCACAACTTATCATTCCCAATGGCTAGTACGAAGTACTCTCCGTCGCTTCCCATGAAAGCTTGGTAAGGAGCCAGATTGGCATGTGCGGATCCGTATTTTTCCGGGTTCTTTCCAGTGGCAAAATACCCCATCGCTTGGTGGGTAAGCAAGGATACTTGTACGTCATACATCGAGACGTCGATTCTCTGCCCCAGACCGGTTTGGTCTCTATATCTCAGGGCGGAGAGGATTCCAGTTACCGCGTAAAGCCCAGCGCACATATCTGCGATGGGTACGCCTACTCTCACGGGCGGTCTCCCGGGCTCGCCGGTGATGCTCATCAAGCCGCCCATCGCAAAGACGATCAAATCGTAACCCGGATAATCCCTGTAAGGCCCGGTCTGGCCAAATCCGGAGATCGAGCAGTAGATGATCTTTGGATTGACCTGGCTTGAGAGGGTTGGATAATCGATCTTGAGTTTCTGAGCGACCCCGGGACGGAAATTCTCCACTAGAATATCGGAACTTTTGGCTATCTTGTAAAAAATCTCAAGTCCTTCTTCTGATTTCAGATTTAGGGCAATATCCCTTTTGTTTCTGTTTGCCGAAAGATAGTACGCACTCTCCCCCTCGATCGTGGGAGGATACCACTGCCGAGTCTCGTCTCCAGTAGCTGTATCCTCTACTTTGATCACCTCCGCGCCAAAATCCGCGAGGAGCATCGTAGCATAAGGTCCTGACATCACTCGGGAAGCGTCGAGGATCCTCAAACCTTCCAACAGAGATGAGGAGCCTTTCTTTGGAGGGGGTGGCGGACTTTTGCTCACTTCAATTGTCCCGAGCCTCGGTGACGAAGGTAAGCTTTCCTTCGTGCCCGAAGAATTCTATGCTATCGCAGTATACTACCAGCTTCTCCCCCTTTGTAACTACGGCGTGGGAAACCAAGTCGCGGATAGAAGTCTCCAACAAACGATCCAGTTTGTGGGCCCCTTTGCCATCCTTCGATTCTGTGCGTAAAGCGCTTACACCCCAAATCAGCTTTAGCTTCCTTTCAGTCACCTCTTTGGAAGTTATCGCCAGAATCGGAGCCTTGGGCTTAAATCGAGAGAGTCTCGAAGCAACAAGCCCGTTCTCTGTAGGTGAAATGAAAA
>JASHXQ010000124.1 GCA_030043455.1 Nitrososphaerales archaeon
CCTGTCGCGTTGGGGCGGTTACATGAAGCAGTTCATGCTGATGTCAGTCTTTCTCAACGTCTTCGCCTTGCCTTGGTGGATGTCAAGCAACGTGAGTATCGCTGGTGCGCTGTACTCGGTGGGAACGCTGTTTCTTAAGCTGCTTGTGCTCATTGCAATAATTGTGATAACAGAAGAGTCCCTCGCGAAGCTTCGTCTCTTCAAGATACTCGACTATCTCGCAATTTCTTTCAGTCTTGGACTGCTCGCGGTTATCGCATTCTTTCTCGTTGGAGGAGGTTAGGAGATTTCTATGTTAATTCCATACGCGCCCGAAATTGAAGCTCTTCTAGGCATCCTGATTCTTCTCTCAGCTTTGTACATGCAAGGGCAATCGTTCGTTGATCCGACTATCAGGGCAATATTGGTCCAATCGCTCTTGATGTCGGCATTGTTTGCAATCATTGGCATTCAGACAGGTAACATCGAACTGTTCTACCTCGCAACGCTGACTGCAGTGATGAGAGGAATTACCGTCCCTAGGATCATGCTCTACCAGGTAAGGAAGTTCAAGCATTCCCTGCGCGAAACTGGAAGTACAGGGCAGAGGATTCCTGCTTTGATCATTCTAGGCGTTTTAATGATAATTGTGGGCTACTCTCTCTTTAGAGCAATCCTCGCGCCAAGCCTGCCTAACTCGCAGGTCTCCGTGGCCTTCACACTTTTGCTGTTAGGTCTGCTTCTCATAATCAGCAGGAGGAACGCGCTCGTACAAATGACGGGCTACGTGGAAGAGGAAAACGCGATTCTCTACGCTGGCGCTCTTATCGCGCCCACGATTCCACTGCTGATAGAATTCGCCGTAGTCCTCGACATCTTTGGTGTAGTGATAATCGGTGTAATACTCTCAGCTCAGAGGGACGTTTTGCACACGCTGGAACCCGCTGACTTGGAGCAGTTGCGAGGGTAAGGTAACGTATGGATTATACACTCATTTTTGTCCTGCTCCTGGCTGCCCCTGCTGGAGCAGCTGCAATCTCAATCCTCCCAAGGGAGGGGCTTGAGATTGTCTCATCGATTGTCGGAGCGACAATCTCCGTCATCGCCTCACTCGTTATTCTGGTCCTGAGACTTTCTGGAACTTTTGGAGCTTATTTCTACTCGGATGGTCTGACCGAATTAATGACTGTCACAGTCTCTTGTATCTACCTAACCTCGTTGATCTACTCCGCATTCTACATCAAACACATCAAGGAGCCTCTATTCCGTTTTCGGTGGTATTACTCGCTTGTTGACCTCTTTGCATTCACCATGCTGCTGGCGATCGTCGTGAACGATATTGGTTTCATCTGGATAGCCATTGAAGCGACAACTGTTACTAGCGCGCTTCTCGTAGCACTTGAGAGGGAGCGAACAAGTATTGAATCTGCTTGGCGGTACACACTCATCGTCTCAGCAGGCCTTGCGATATCGCTTCTCTCTGTTGTGTTAGTCTATTTCTCGCAAGGTACACTCTCGCTTACGCTACTTCTGACAAGGCCAGTAGCCAACGTTCCCATAATGGCAGTGGCGGTGGCTTTTGCTCTCGTTGGTTACGGGACCAAGGCGGGCATCGCTCCGATGCATTCATGGCTTCCCGATGCACACAGTGAAGCTCCTTCTCCAATAAGCGCAATGTTTTCTGGGATTCTGCTTCCGACTTCGCTATATGCCTTCGTTAGGACTTTTGCCCTAATTCAGGGCAGTACAGTCTTCGCCGCACTCAGAGATCTGACAATAGGCTTCGGAATTTTCACTGCGTTGGTCGCGGCCGTAATTTTAGGTTCGCAGAAAAACTACAAGCGTATGCTCGCTTACTCGAGCATGGAAAACATGGGGGTAATATTGGTCGGCCTCGCTCTCGGTGGAGTGGGCGCGTTGGGAGCTGTGATCCAAATTGTTGCACATGCATTTGCAAAATCATCGGCGTTCTATGAATCTGGCAATATTCTGGCTTCTTACAACAGCAAAAGTATGCAAGACGTTCAGGGAGTATTGGGCAGACTGAGAACGACTGGCTACCTTTTTTCTCTCTCGTGTCTGTCGGTTACCGGGGCTCCTCCTTTCGGGATCTTCGTTGGAGAGTTCCTCATTCTGGTTCAGGCAATTAGCTCTGGCGACCTACTACTCGGTGCGCTTCTTGCAATTGCGTACATGTATTCATTCATCGGCTTGAACCGACAATCCATTCAAATGATCTTCGGGTCTCACGAAAACCTGAACGCGGATAATTCGACTCAAGAACGTAAGAAACTATCAGAGGATAGGTTATCGATAATCATTCCGGCGATTAACCTCGCAATCTCGCTCCTGATTGGAATCTACATGTTCCCAGTCATCCTTCACGCGGCAATTTCGTTCGGACTGTGAAAATACCAAAGGAGATGAGTAAAAAGATTGATACCGAAAATTGTGGTTGAAGAGAAGACGCCGAGAATTGGAGGACCAATCCAACTCTCCACGATTTTCAAGGTTGATGGAAAATCCTTCGCACTGTTGACCGACACCAGTGAAAATAGGACAATATTGAGCGACGTACCTTCCGAGCTTGGTGAGGAGGCAGGATTACTTCTCAAAGGGCTTGATACTTCGCCGGGGGCCCCACTTGATCTAGACACGAAGACAAAGGTAGAGGGCTATGGGATCTTCACCTTTCCGTATGGTCCTGTCACATACGGCATTTCGGAGGCTGGGGGGTTCAAGTTCGTTACCTATGGTGAGAGGATCCTTAAGGTAATTCCGATTGTGAACTACAAGAAGAGGGGTGTGGAGCAGAAGGCTCTAGGCATGCGCCCGACTGATGCTCTAATGCTGATCGAAAGATCCGCAGGAAATTTTTCCGCCTCATACTCGACCTGCTTTGTCACTGCAACAGAGGAAGCCCTCGGGATTACAGCACCATCGGCCGCCACATGGACAAGAGCAGTTGCGATCGAATTAGAGCGTATTTACAATCATTTGCACCTCTTCTCACGTGAAGCTGAGGCGGCTACTCAGAACGTCGCCGCATATCAAACTGGTGCCCTAAAAGAGGAGGTTCTTAGACTCAATTCAAAGTACTTCGGTCACAGATATCTCTTTGGATTTAACACGGTAGGAGGTGTGAACTGTCCAGCCTTGGAAAGCCGTGAAAAGCGAGATGAACTCTATACTTCCGTTCGGAACATTTCAAAAGAGTTCTCCGGCTTGGTTGACTACTTTCTATCCTCGCGAATCTTCTTGGATAGGTTGCAGAATACCGCCAGATTGAGTAAAGAGAATGCTCTTACTCTTGGTGCTGTCGGACCCGTGGCGCGCGGCTCGGGTGTTGACTGGGATGACAGGATATCCTATCCTATAGAGCCCTATGGGGACATCTTCGTAGATGTTCAGACAGAAACAGCCGGGGATGCTATGTCTCGAATAATGGTGAGGATAAATGAGGTTGCATCCAGTGCGACTGTCATCCGGGAGCTGTTAGACAAGATGCCCGGTGGAAACCTCAGGGTTGGATCCGAGTCATCCGGCACTCAATCGTCATCTATTCCCTCTTCTTCAGGCTTTTCCTTTTGCAGAGTAGAATGCCCGAGTGGCGATCTAATCCAGATTGTAAAAATTCTGCCCAATGGTAGAATCAGCTTTCTCCACATTCGTCCTGCATCGCTCGTTAACTGGATCCCCTTTGCCAAGAGTCTCGAAGGCAATGTCTTCACAGACTTTCAGTTTGCTTTCGATAGCTTTGGCCTGAACTACGCAGATTCTGACAGGTGAGCAAGAAAGAGATGCCGAAACTCTGGGTTCTTCGCGGAATAAAGAAAGGGATACTTACCACGAAGTATCCAAAATCACAACCTTCTCGTCAAGAGATTCCGTTACTATCAATCCCTCCGGAACCTACTTCGAATTCTGACTGGAACCTGGGAACCAACCTATGCCCGACTGGAGCAATCAAAGCGGATAATGAAAACGGCAAACATGCCCTGGATCTAGGAAAATGCATCTATTGTAGAAAATGCGATGCAGCTGGATTCAGATTTCAAGATGATTCTGTCTACGGGTCTTTGCAAGCTGGGATTGGACCCGCAGTGAGTACAGAAAATGCGACAAATCAGAAGGAGCTTGGGAAGCGTAGGACCCCAAATCAAATGTTCAAGAAATCATTTCACGTCTTGATGATTGATGTGGGTTCATGCAACGCTTGCAATCTCGAAGTATCTAACCTTGGTAATCCCTATTATGATTTCAATCGACTTGGTATATTCTTCACGAATTCACCGAAACATGCAGATGCCCTAATTGTAGTCGGGGCTCTTAACAAGCCAATGGTAGAGATCCTCAAGAGAGCGTATGATAGCATCCCGAATCCGAAACTTGTTATTGCTGTGGGCGCTTGCCCCATTAGTGGTGGCATATTCCAAGGAACTCAGGGTTTTGTCTCGCCAGTTAGCGAAGTTATTCCAGTTGACGTAATTATTCCCGGCTGTCCGCCATCTCCAGTTCAGATCCTTCAAGGCCTGTTGATGGCTATGGGAAAACTGGAACGGGAAAAGAAACAGGAGGGTAGAGACTAACGATTTTGCCAAATGAAGCAATTGTCCTCGCACTGGTTACTCTAGCTGTCTATTCTGCGGCCGTATTTGCAGGCATTGTCTCGAAGAAAAGCGCCTACATATTAGGGATGATAGGATCCGCTACGGGGATCGCCCTATCCTTGCTGGTTCTGTTGAGTGGTAATTCTGTGTCTCTTACGCTATGGCAGTTTACGCAAACGAGCTCTGTCCAGATCGCTCTAACTTCTTTCAACACCTACTTCCTTCTCATCTCCTGCGCGGTATGGCTGGGAACATGCATTTACTCGTTAGCTTATGATGACGACTACTCCAATTCGCTCTCATTGCTTCTCTTACTTACAATGCTTTCAATGATAGTGATTTTGCTAGCAGGAGATGCGGTCACCTTTCTCATCGGTTGGGAGTCGATGACGATAGCCTCCTTCTTCATGATTCTTCAAGGAAAGGGAAGCAGAAAAGGGATAGTAAACGCCGCATTCCTGTTCTTAGCTTTTGGTGAGGGCAGCAGTGTCTTCATCATGCTCGCTTTTTCTGGAATTTTTTCTTCCTTTCACTCACTTGATTTCCTCTCTGCAACGCTTTCATCTCCGATTGCATCGGGCCCGATTGCATCCTGGGTCTTCGTTGCTGCTCTAATTGGGTTCGGACTCAAGATGGGTATTGCTCCCTTTCACATGAGCGAGTGGTTACCTATCGCTCATTCCAGCGCGCCATCCAATGCCTCGGCATTACT
>JASHXQ010000125.1 GCA_030043455.1 Nitrososphaerales archaeon
ATGCTCGTCTGTGGCATCATATACAGGAGTGCCATCATATTTTGTGATTTCAAAAGGGAATTGCGCCGGATAATGCTCGTAGAAAACGTTTCCAACGTAAGGACTTACTACGGTCTCCGTCAATCCTGCGCTTCTAAACTCTTGCAACTTGGATCTAATTTCCACAAAGCTGCCGTAGACTTCAAGGTCTCGAAGCATATCCGTACTGATAATTGAAAATGCACCATTCAAATCTTCGTGCAAAATAGCTTTCTTGATAAGTTCTAGTTCTGATTCGTAACCCATCTCGCGAAAGATGGGAGCGAAGAGTGGTACAGTGGCGACGCTAATCAAGTGTGGCTTTAGCGCATCGTTTGCCACCGTATCGTTCGCGGGAAAGCAATCTATAGAACAGAGTACTTCAAATCCTTCCAATGAACGACCGGCTTTCTCGGCCCCAATTTTCAGATTCGGAATAACGTGGTTTCGAATGTAGCTTGGTGTCCAGAAAGTTCCAAGTATCCCGTCGGCGATCTGGCCTGCAAGCTGGATCATCTTCGGATTTATCGCTGCAATGAAAATCTTCACTGGATAGGAGCTTGGGGGGAGCTGAAGCTCGTTAACGTGTTGAAACTTGCCCTCATAGGTCACCCTTGATCCCGACAAGAGTTGTCGGCAGATTGCCACAAACTCCATCATCTGAGTGCGGGGTTTTTCGAACCTTTTACCGTACCAATATTCGACAGAATTTTTCGTTTGAGCACCCAACCCCAAAACGAAACGGCCCCGAGAAAGATTTGAGATGGTAATGCTGGAAAGAGCAGTAATCATCGGGGATCGCGAAAAGATCCCTGCGATCATGGTGCCAAATCGAAGTCTCCGCGTGGAGTTGGATAAGACGGCAATCTCCACAAAGGCGTCCCTGAAGGTGTTTTCCGTAAGCCAAGCGCCCTTGGCCCCTTCAGCTTCGAGAACATGAGCAACCTTTGCCCCGGACTCCAGATCGAGGGAGCTAATGTCAAAAGAGATTTGTGAAAGACTCAATTAGAGAACAACCTTCAGGGCTGCGGATTTTTAGTGGAGATTGAATGGTCAACGGTACAAATAGCGAACGCACTTAAACGAGCAAGATAGCTTTTAGCCCATGCCTTGCTCGACTTCTGGCGGCGGAAGATTTGCTTCCGTCTCTTTGACACCTTCGGCGAAAATCGCGAGGCTCTTGTCAATCAATTCTTTTGTGATCGTAAGGGGCGGGACAAATCGGATGCAATTTCCAAAGTGCCCCATCTTCAAAACTACCAACCCTCGCTTGAAGCACTCTGCTTGGACCTTCGACGCGATCTCGGGGCCAGGTTCTTTGGTTCCTTTGTTACGCACAAATTCTACGCCGATCATAAAGCCGCGCCCTCGAACGTCCCCTATGATTTTTGATCCATTCATGAGATCCGTCAGGAAATTCTTGACTACTTCCCCCATCTGACGAGCACGCTCGATGATCCCCGAACTGCTTAGAAAATCCAAGACTTCCACGCCTGCCGCCGTACCGACTGCATTCCCGCGGTAAGTTCCGAGGTGGAAGGCTTCCGGTAGTCTGTCGTCGTACTCCTTCTTTAGAATCAGCGCGGCTAGAGGAATCCCGGCGGCAATGGATTTCGAAATTGCCATCATGTCTGGTTGGACGCCTGACCACTGTGAGGCCCACATCTTGCCCGTCCGCCCGAAACCGGCTTGTACTTCGTCAAAAATCAAATCTACATCATACTTATCAGCGATGCGACGCAAGCCCTGTAGGAACTCATCCGGGGGAACGATGTAACCACCCTCGCCTTGAACGGGTTCGACCTGGATTGCGGCAGGCTCGAAGAGGCCCGAATAAGGATCCTCGAAGAGATGCTCCACGTATCTTAGACATTCATACGCACAATCGCCATAGTTCTTTCCCCAGGGGCATCGGTAGCAGTAAGCGTATGGCGCCCTAACAACTCCGCCCATGAAGGGACTAATCCCTCGCTGGAGAGGAGCAACAGAGGACATGGCGAGAGCCGCCGTGTGCATGCCGTGATACGCACCTTCGAACGCAAGGACGGTTTGCTTGTTTTTGATAAACCTCGAGACCTTGGCCGCTGCCTCGTTGGCGTCACTGCCCGTTATAGAAAAGATAACTTTGGCGTCCTCCCGGACTCCTTCGGGAAGCAAAGGGATCAGCCTCTCTAGAAACTTGGCTCTCCCTTCGGTGGGAACATCAAGACCGTGAGTAAGTTTCCTTGCTTGTGAGATAATTGCTTCCGTGATTTTTGGATTGGAGTACCCTACGTTGATTACTCCGGCGCCTGCCGACCAATCGATAAACAGATTGCCATCTACATCCTTTAATGTGGCTCCCATGCCAGACTCCCAAGCGGTCGGGAAATATTTCATGTACTTGACCGTATGAGTCTCGTATTTTTCCTGAATCTTTCTGATCGCCGTTGCTTTCGGGCCGGGGGGTTGGATTTTTACATCAGGAGCATTCGCATAATTTAGGGCAGCAAGTTCCTTCTCCGTTATTGCCTGTTCTGCGGATGTGGTGAGCGGTTCCATGATTAAACGATCAAGCACCAATGATTTCCCATATTTATTTTTGAACACTCTTTCGCAGATGGAGAAAGTTGACTCCTAAACCAGCTAACACATTCAGCGCATCATAATCTTCGAGCTAGTTCGTGCCCTTCGAAGATGGCTTCCTCCAGGCTACGCGGAGACTGGCAGTCCCCGATCGTATATGCCTCGATTTTGCTGTTCTTCTTCTTCAATTCGTCATAAAGCGAGTTTTCGGGTAGCGGCCAGGATAGGAAGTAGGTATGATTCGACTCGATCTCAGTTTCACTATTGCTAAAGATGTTAAAGTAAACAACGGACTCCTCCTTCACTTCCTTGATGTAGCTATCTGCGACAAATGTGACTCCTTTGGGTAAGAGCCGCTTGCACCCCGTGAGTCTCGTCCAGGGTTCCACGAAGGGAGCGACCATCCCATATCTTGTTAGTATAGTTACCTTCGCACCAGCATTGATCAGCAGACCTGCCCATCCTAGGACCTGAAAATCTCCACGATCGTCGTACAGGACAGCGTTCTGACCTGCGAAACTTTTTCCGGAAAGCTGCATGAGCTCCTTTACCGATTTCAGGAATTGTACCCCCCGAGGCTCCGGGAATGCGGGAGATACCGTTCTGTCGAGATTTCTAACTCCAGTTGCAAAGACCACGGCGTCTGGACGACGTTCGACTATCTCGCTCAGTTCCACCCTGCGGTTAAGTACGAGATCAATATTTAGGCGATCAATCTCGCTTTCCCAGAAGGAGATCGCTCGCTTGGTGTCGGTTCGGCCGGGAAGCATGGCCATGGAATTCGCCTGACCCCCGATCCGATCCTCAGCCTCATACAGAGTGACCTGATGCCCCCTCATCTTCGAGATCCGAGCACATTCTATACCAGCTGGACCGGCACCTATGATCAAGATTCTCCTTTTCTCTCCAGATTCGATAATCGGCCCCCACTCCTTCTCACGGCCAGTGACGGGGTTCAATATGCACGACGTGGGGCGATTCGTCAGTACATGCATGAGGCATCCCTGATTGCAACCGATGCATGGGATGATTTGGGATACCCTGCCCTCGAGGGCTTTTCTTGGGAGATCGGGATCCGCGATTATGGCGCGCATCATCGAAACGAGATCTGCCTTGCTGGATGCGATCACTTCCTCTGCAAAAGAAGGATCGACTATTCGCCCTAGAGCGATCACCTTCACCCTGTTTGTAACGGCCTGCCGTACTCCCTGGGCGAGTCCGGCGAATAATCCCTGAGTGTAATAAGCAG
>JASHXQ010000126.1 GCA_030043455.1 Nitrososphaerales archaeon
CTGTCATAGAGTGGTCGATCTTTTGCCCTCCATTTTGGTAAGAAGTGGTTCGAACGTAATGAAGGCTTTTCAGGGAGCGGAACTTGATTCTCTGGTCAAACGCCTAAAAAAATCCTTCTCGCGCGTCGAGGTTTCGAAGCCCAACGCCAGTCGGAGCGAGAGCAGTGAGGTGTACCTCGTCTCGATGAATTTCAGCGGGCAAGTCGAGCCAAGGTCTCTCGAAGTTCTCGAAGAGGAGCTTCCGTCCGAATCGCCTTCCGGTTCAGACGAGTTCGACCTGCCAAGTGACCGGATGACTCTAGCTCCCTGATTACATCGGTGATCTTGGGGGTTCTAATTTCCATAGTGTCCGAAATCTCCGAAAGATCGTAGTAAAGTGGGAGATCCAACTCTTCTTCGAAGAGTGAAAGATCACTTATTGCCGCACATTTCGCCACAAAATCCTTCGATTGGATCCTCCCTGCCCAGAGGGGACCGCCCACTTTCATAGTTCCAGAGCAATCCGGACATAGCAGCTGTACCGTCAGGTCGGAACCAAATTCTTCTCGCACGAGGATTTTCCTGTAACCACACCTGAAACAGTGGAGTACATATCCCATCTCCGCTTCGTTTTGCCTGGAGAAATTGTTGCCAATTTCTACTAAGCAATATGCTCTAAAATAATGCATGTCATGATGACAGAATAGCGGTCTAACAGAAGCTTCGAACCTCATTGCAGTAAGGGCTAGCAGTCCAAAAATGAGACGCAATCCGATCTCATGCGCATAATCTGTCCGTAGAGGCAGACCAAGATATTTTCTCTGTGCTACTTTTGGGTACACCCCACAAAGTACTGCGGTATCAGTGGCTGAGATGGAAAGTAAGCCAGCATGCTTTGTTGCCCTTATGCAGCAATCGACATAAGGGCTTGGTGTACCGAAGGGATCTAAATCTACTACGTCAAATCTTTCGCCATTGTTTTTTTCTCGCGTTTGAAGGAAACTGCAGACTTCTTCTTGATCAAAGTAACATTTCCCGATCACCCCATTTTCTTTGGCAGACTCTTCGGCAAGCTCGATCGATGTGGGACTGACGTCGTTCAGGAATATTCGATCGAAATAGTCGGACAGTTCATTGGCTACGCGAATGCCTCTTCCTCCAGTTCCGCTGAGAGAATCCGCAAAGCTCAGTTTGTACGCCAAGCTGTCATTCCTCTGCAAAGTCTCTGCATAGGCCCGATAACACACCAGTGAAACGTCCCGGACAAATCTTCCCTTCGGATTGAAAAACGAAGGATACTTGACCGGTTCCACCCCTTCCGGCACAATCAAAGTTGTCTTGCCCTCCAGCAATTTACGGGTGTTCGGGGAGCTCAAGGCGTCCACTGTCCCAAGTTTCTCCAAAGGAAATTTGAGTTTAGAGATAACTCTACCGGAATGTTTCTATTCGCAGCATTCGAAAAGGCTACTCTGACGGCGCCGAATGGCAGTAAGGATCTGGCTTCTTACGGGGGAACCAGCGGTGGGTAAGTCTACGGCTCTTTCCAGAATCTTGCTCCACGTGAGAACGGCCGGTTTCACGCCTGGGGGCGTAATTACGCGAGAGGTGAGAAGCCATGGGGAAAGAGAAGGCTTCAGGCTAATCGACATTGCATCTGAAACTTCCGAAATCCTGGCTGACGTGAAGGGCATTACAGGTCCCAGAATTGGCAAGTACAGGGTGAATTTGAAGGCACTGTCGACCCTCGGCGTGGAAGCTTTGATGCATGCCAGTCAAAACTCTGACTTGGTTGTTGTGGATGAAGTAGGCCCCATGGAGCTCCTTAGTCCGGAATTTCGACGAGTCATCCGTTCTGTCATTCTTGAAAATACCAAAAAGCCCGTAGTATGTGTCGTTCATCAGCGATTTCAGGATCCGCTGATACAAGAGCTACGGGCCGCTAACAATGCCGTAGAAACCGAAATCACTTTTGAGAATCGAAACGAGTTGCCCGAGGATCTGTCGAAAGATATAATTCGAGTTTTGAAGACCGGAGCTGAAAGCGGCGTCAAGAACTAGTGATCCTGGCTGGAGTAGACGAGGCGGGAAGAGGTTCGGTGCTTGGGCCACTGGTTGTAGCGGGTGTCGCTGTCGACGAATCAAAGATTCCAGAACTCGTCGAGTTAGGCGTAAAAGATTCGAAACTGCTTTCGCCACAGAAACGAAGATCCTTGTATGGGAAAATCAAAAAACTAGCGTCACAGGTCGCCTGCCAGAAAATCTTCCCAAAGCAGATTGATGAGGTAGTCTTTCGGGGAGAGAGATTATTTCGCCTGAATTATTTAGAAGCGAAGATCATGTCTTCGGTTCTAGATCAGATCAATTTCGATCGCGCTTTCATAGACTGCTGTGATACTAATCAACTAAGGTTCGGTCAGCTAGTGTCGGATCTCATTGCGGATCGACGAGGCTGGTCGTTCACTGTCGGGGAGAGAAATCCCCTGGTGGACCAGATCGTGAGTGAACATCATGCTGACCGGAACTATCCTGTCGTGGCTGCCGCTTCGATCATCGCGAAGGTCACCCGCGATGCATCTCTCCGGAGCCTTCGGAAAATTCACGGAGACCTTGGCAGCGGGTATCCTTCGGACCACTTCACTGTCTCTTATCTCAAACAGCAATATGAAAAGAGAAACTCGTTTCCCCACTTTACCCGGCTATCTTGGATCACTGTCCAGAGGATTCAGGGGAAAGTGGTAGAGGAGGAGGACGAGGACCTGATGGCGAAATTGATTGAGTCAG
Organism: Nitrososphaerales archaeon; assembly: GCA_030043455.1. Next base: position 2,761 of record JASHXQ010000126.1, read on the forward strand.
ACGAGTAAATTTGAGTGTCAGCTCAATTTTCTAGCCACAAGCATCGCATGGTTTCTGTCAAAGGGCTCCAGGTCGATTCTTTCTAGGAGATTAAACCGCGCGGCTTGAACGATATTGATTTGATCCGAGATGACTTCATTTTTAGGTTTGAGCGCGTCAATGCTGCTCGCTTTTACGACCAGGAAAAGATAGCCCTCTCTAGCGAGGTACTCCTCACAGTTTTTGATCGCTATCTCAGTCTGGTCGGGCTGGGCGATGTCGCAGTACACGGAGCCAATGTCCCCATAGACGGAACCATATCTTTCAGGGTGGTTCGCGTCCTCGACCAGCGGGATCACGTTTCTTCTAAATTTTATCACGTTCTCCATGAGCTCTCTCGCAACCCTGGGAGCAACCTCTACTGCAAAGATTTTTCCCGAAGATCCGAGAACATCTGAAACATGAGACACAGTCGTTCCGGTCGACGCTCCCAAATAGAGACATCTAGATCCAGGGACAAACGGGAAATTTTTCAACCTGTTCAGGATCGAGGCCGCTAGTTTGCTTCGGAACGGATCCCAAGAGCGGAGTTCGACCTTCAATCCTTCAATGGTCTGAGGAATTAAGCTCTCACCATAGATGGACTTCCCAGGAGTCAGGTTCACGGTGGCGAGAATTTTCTTGTTGGGGTTCCGCGGCTCAGGTGTTAGAAAAACACCGTCGAACAGTCGCACCGGTTTTTTATCTTCGGTCATGCTTTTTGGGCTTGTTGAATCGTTTGGGGCCCTCGTTTCTCCGTGGAGGTCTTGAACCATGTCGATCGTCTCGGTCCTCCGGACTTCCTGGAGGTCGCTGCTCTCCCCGTCCCTCGTAAGGGCGTTCTCTTCGCGAGCCAAATTCCTTTCTGTGATCCGCTTCCTTGGGCGCTTCTTTGTACTTCTCGCGAATCTCGTCCAGACGTGATTGCAGAGAATTCATAATCGTCTCATCTTTTGAGCCTCTGAAAGAATCAACCCTTGCAGCGATCGCCAGCTTACCTGCCACTGAGCGCGCCACCTTGCCACGTTGCCATTTTGGCGCACTATGTACGGCAGCATGCTGGAAAAGGATACCATGTTTTGGAGGCCGAGCTCCACTTTTTAGGGCACGATAGAGCGCTTTTTCCGCCCCCAGAATTTGGATGGTGCTTGCGGGCAGTATTGATAACCGTCTTAGCCCACCTGCTCTCGCGATAAGCCGAGCCCCAATGGTCGCCCCGGCCACTTCCGTGAGATTCGGAGCCACTTCCCTCATCGTTTTTTCGACGTGCGAGGCGAGCTTGTCTCTTAACGAAAAGAGTCTTTGTGTCTCCTCCGCCAATTGAATAATTCTCGCGAGATCTTCTTCCCGGAGGTTAGCACCCCTTGAGTTCCTTGCGGCACTCTCGATAGCTTTGCTTTTTGCCTTGGAGTATCCCATCTCCTCCAGCAGGCCAGCTTCGTAATTTTCCCGGGCCTTGAAATTTAGAATCAGCTTTGCTAGAGAAATATTGTCATCCACCATGGAAGTCAGCTCGGGAAAGTGCAATCCGTACCACTCCCTCAATCTGGAACTCAGAATATTCGCCGTTTTGTCTACTTCGTCCAGTGCTTGCACACCCTCCATCGCCTGCAGGTCAGGATTCGAGGATAGCTCCTTGATCCGCAGAGAAGAAAGTTCGACCGACACATCTCTAATCCCCTCTTCTGCGTGTTCTGGTGAATCCGAAAGACCAGATTGTACCAAAAGCGATATCTGAGATTTTCGAATCTCTCTTTGGTCCGATTCACTTACAGGTTGAAGGTCAACGGAAGCAAGCTCTTTCAAACCAGGTAAAACAACTGCATCCGCTACTAGAACATCGCCGTCTTTCAGATTGGGCTTCAACCATTCTATTTCGGCAGTGCTTAGAGTCCCCGAACTAGCATCCAGATATTTTTTGGCACGCTGCTCCCCGGAGTATGGAAGGCCACTGGTTGCCTGTTTTTTTTCATCAAGCAGGATTAACCCCAGTTCAGTCACGATCAGAAATTTCTTCAACCAGAATTTTTCTCTGAAAATCGATTCCTCCAATCGTCAGTCTTAAAGGGTTTGGTGAAATTGCCGGTAAACCAGGTTTCAGCGTGGAGAATTCGAGAACCGGCAGGAGTCGCACGCCGGCGAGGAAAACCGCAAAAATCCTTCCGGTCGAACTCTGTGGTTTTCAATTAAAGTCTCCGACGATGCTTGCCTCCGGCGTTCTTGGGATCTCATTCGATCTTTTTCCCAGAATTTTATCCAGCGGCTGCGGAGCGATTGTCACAAAGTCCATTGGACCAGAGCCGCGAGCGGGCTACAAGAATCCGACGATGACTGGCGTTGAAGGAGGCTACCTTAATGCCATCGGTCTAGCAAATCCCGGTGTCGAGATCTTTGCTCAGGAGCTGAAAGAATCCAATGAATCTTTCAATGGTGCTCATCTACCCCTTATAGCAAGCATATTTGCTGGAGGCCCTCAGAGCTTTGCGGACATTGTAAGGAGATTGGATCCGCTTCGATTCCTTGCATACGAGTTGAATCTGTCTTGTCCTCACGTGAAAGACGTAGGTTCGGAGATCGGAGGGGACTTGGAGCTTTCCTCCCAAGTCATTGAAGCAGTAAAGCGCGAAACGCGCAAGCCCGTTATGGTGAAAATGCCAGCAAGCATCATGAATGTACCTGCTTGGGGGAAGAGAATTGAAGAAGCCGGGGCGGACGCCATTGTAGCGATCAACACTGTTAGGGCAATGGCAATAGACATAGCCTCTCGAAAACCAATTCTTTCAAACAAAATTGGAGGTCTCTCAGGAAGCGCGATTCGATCAGTGGGAGTCCGAGCCGTCTACGAGCTTTTTGAAGCGGTGCAATTACCCATTATCGGGGTGGGGGGAGTTTTCGACTGGTCACATGCCGTAGAGTACGTCCTTGCCGGCGCTGTCTGCGTTCAGATCGGCAGTGCGATGGCCACGGGATTTCTGGATACTTTCGGGAAGGTGAATTCCGGAATCTCTACCTACATGAGGGCTAACAACTTCGCTAGTGTAAAGGAGATGGTCGGCGCTGCGCACCATTGATTTCCCCCGTGTTACAAAGATAGAACGCGTGGTTCAAGAATCTTCGAACATTCGATCATTCATCTTCGAAGACAAGGAATCTCTTCGGGCTGTTCCAGGACAATTTGCAATGGTGTGGGTGCCGGAGGTAGGAGAGTTCCCGATGAGTGTCTCTCTTAGTCATGGAAAGAGTTCGAGTATTGTTGTGAAGACGATGGGTGAGGGCTCCAGGGCTCTCTACAACCGCATCGAGGGAGATATTTTGGGTGTCAGAGGACCATATGGAAATGGCTTCACGATTCCGAAAAACGCAAGGAGAATCTTGCTGGTAGGGGGAGGAACCGGAATAGCCCCTGTCCTAAAATTAGCCGAAAGGCTCTCCCGGAGATCAAAAAAGACATCGGTGAGGGTCGTCATTGGCGCGAGAACCCAAGGCGAACTCCCTTTTCTGCCTCTCCTGGGAAAATTGCTCGATCAAAAGAATGTTTACCCCACCACTGACGACGGCTCAATGGGGTTCAAAGGATTCGCACACGAGCAGGTAGCTTCTCTGGTTAAGAGAAATGCAGCGGATCAAATTTGTTGCTGTGGCCCGGAAGCCATGATGGTACAAGTTTCTCAGATCGCATCCCGAGCGAAGATCCCCGCTCAATTTAGCTTGGAGAGAATCATGAAGTGCGGTATTGGAATCTGTGGGAGCTGTTGCATTCAGGATGTAGTACTATGCCGAGATGGACCGGTCTTGACCGGACACCGACTCGCTGCACTGTCGCAAGAGTTTGGGAAGTTCGAGAGGGATAAAACTGGGGCCCTCGTTGAAAAGTCTCGAATCAACAAGGCTTAAAGCCCAAAAATCCCTGATCTTGGATATCGAGTGATTATTAGTGCCAACTCACGGTTCGTTGACGAAAGCTGGAAAGGTTAGAGGACAAACTCCTAAAATTCAGGGGCGAGCCAGAGTGGGTGTAATTCCGAAGCAGCGGAATCGCCGGACTTTTATCAAGAGATACCAAGAAAAAAGAAAGCCCGGTCAAAACTGGATAAACGTTTAGACAGTAAATCCCGATTTGTGGATTTTTAGCCGGCTGAACCATCCTAGGGACGGCTCGCTGTTTCCTTGCGTTAGCCTGATCCTGTCGCTATTTTGGTTGAACAACAAGGATGGGATCCGCAAAGTCAATGTGATCCGTTCTGTCCGAAGTGGGTTCGCTCACATCATCGCCATAATTGCGATCATTATAATAATAATCATAATTTACATTCTAGTTTTTGGGTTCTCATTGCCTTGATTTAGGGAAGAACCACCTGTAGAAAAATTGGTAAATCTGGAGTAACCCGTCGTAACAACTCCCCGAGCGGATGCCAACTTAACAAATGATTAGCGACAATCGCAAGTGTCTGTACCCCAAATTACTAGGCCACCTAGCTGTAATAGAGCGTATTGAACCAATACTGCCCAAATTCCGTGGTGTACGGACTGTAGATCAGTCCCTGAACATACGGCTGTTTCAGGATGTAATTTGCGGGATTAGGTAGCCAGATGATCGGTGCGTAGCTGTAAGTGATGTTGTAGATCTGCGCGATGCCCTGAATTCTTGCGGTCATGTTGGTGGAGTAGGCCAGGGAATTGATGATGTTGTTCACGGAAGTGAGGTTCATCCAGGTGTTCACTACGATCGGAGTCAGTACGTCGTAGATTTCTTGTAGGATCGGATCGTTCCAGTCCGGGCCCCAGCCGTTGTAGTTCCAGAATACCGGAGTGTTGTCAGGTGTAGTATAAGTCAGGAATTCTGCGGAAGTCGCACCCTCTGGAGCCATAGGTAGACCGATCTGGGCCAGATCACTCTGCAGAACTGTCAATTGAGTTTCCTCTACCGGCGTAATTGGGGCAATGTCATACATCTGGATAGGAGCAAGAGTCGGGGCCGAGGGGTTGCCTATCGTCGTACCGTTGGGCAGAGTTATGGAAAAGTTCTCCTGCATCCCAGCCTGGTTAAGATAACCGATCGCTTCAGTCAGATTGTAGTTGTAGAGGGAGAGATTATCCGGGTTGTAGTACGGTCCCCACTCCGGAGCAAGCGGTCCCAGAAAATTCTGGGCGTAAACCGTGCCATTAAACGTGTACGAGGCGTCGAGCAACTGGGTGTAGTTGATCGCGTGGACCACCGCGAGGCGGAAGTCGAGATTGTCAGTAGGATACTTGTCAGTGTTCATTGCAAACATTTCGGTGTTCGGGCCTTCGCCGAGATTGTCGAAGATCTCGTCGAATGTAGCGTACTGCTTGTACTTGTAGGCATCCCAGGTCTGCCCCAGCACTGAAAAGTCGACATAGGAAAGCTGCGCCTGGTTACTGTCAAACTGTTCCTGCCGCGAGTTCGATGGCAGCCCCTCGTTGATGATGATCACGGGAATGTGGGGCGGCTCGGCCACTACTGGGTAGTTGCTAGCATTTAGTGCCCAGTAGGTTGGATTAGCCTTTAGGACGATCGTCGAAAATCCAGTCTGAACCGAAGCTACGTAATAAGGACCAGTTCCAGGACCGCTATTTTCACTGAAATAGGAGTTTGCAGTGTTTGCCTGAACTCCACCGTTGGCGTCGACGTATGCAGGATCTACAACGTCGGCCCACCACTGCGCGATATCCGTGAGAAAGTAGGGGTACGATTGCAGTTCGTTGGCTTGAAACGTCATCGGGCCAGTCACGACGTAAGCCTGATGGGGATCCGTCATGATCTGTTGGATGGTAGCGTTGTTGGCGTTAAAGTTGCTGAGCATATTGTTCAGCACGCTTTCTGCAAGGGTGTAATTGGATGTCACCGGGAGGCCGGTGACATTCTGGATGGCCCCCAAAAGTCCCCAAGGGAGTGACAGGCCCGTAGTGCCTAGACTGGAGGCATTCTCTGTAACAAACTCAAAGTTCGAGAGTTCAATCGCCTGTCCCATGTACAGGTTCCGTACGAAAGAGAACCACACGACGGAGGAGTTCACTGCATGTCCGTTGGAAAAGGTGACGTTCGGTCGCAGGGTGAAGGAGTAATTTGCCTCGCTTGCCGACACGGAATAGTTCTGGGCGAGTACGGGGACGACTACCCCCGAGGTGGAATTTTCACCCGTGAACTCCACCAGCTCCTGGAACACGCTAATCAGAACCGAATTGTCAGACCAGCCATAATCAGCAGTTGCAGGATCCAAAGCGTCTGCAGTGGCGTAATTGGTATCATCGACGAGCTCGCTCCGGTTCTCCGGACCGAAGTTGCTGCTGATGGACGAAGATGTAGAAGACGATGAAGATGACGAAGATGACAGACTCGATACGGAAGAAGAGGTAGAGCTCGAGAGAGGGGATGAAGAGGATGAACTTGAAGAGAGGGAGGAAGAGGAAGATGATGGGGAGGCAGAAGTGCTTTGCGATGTTGTAGTTACAGTGGGACCTGTGACAGTGCTTACGGAGCTTCTTGTTGCAACATAAGCTCCAGCGGCGATTATGACTATGACAACTATTACAATGACAACAACAATAGCCCTAGCTATCCCCTTTGATCTAAGAGATGTCAAATTCTTGGGCTTCCGCTAGCCCGTTTGATTTAAGGTTTTAACGAAAAGCCCTTCTAGAAAATTACTTTTTGAAGTTAGGGCGGATTTCCTTTTCGTAAACTTTCATGAACTTCTCCTGGCTCGGACTAGAGGAGGTAATGTGAATCCCTGTGAATCCCAGTCTCGAGTACCTCTCGATAGCTCTTATGATCGGTTCACTCGAGGTCGAGATGACCCAAATTTTCGCAAGTTCTTGATCTCCCACAAACCTACCATGCTCCTCTACAGTTCGTGGATCGTAGACTCCGAGGTTGAAGAAGATCGGCATCACATTCCCCGCCCAAGGCCGGACGGATTGCACCGCTTTGTCGTAGTCCTCGTCGTAGGACACCTGGAGCTCCACGTTCCTTTCAAAGGTTCCTGGGTCTTTCATGGAGGATTTTAATCCACGATCAACGGCAGGGAAAATCAGGTCTTTGAAGTAGGAATCCTCGGGATTCGTAATGGTGAGCAGACCATCTCCCACGCGGCCGGCGAGTTCCGCAGCTTTAGGTCCGGACGCAGCAACGAAGATCGGGATTTTTTGTTTAGGCGGAGTATACAGTTTTGCCCTCCTGAGGCGGTAGTAAGATCCTTTGTGTGAGATGAGATCCCCCGTCCAGAGCTTGCGGATAATCTCGATCGCTTCTTCCAGTCTCTGGAGCCTTTCGGCATGCTGGGGCCACTCATATCCCAGAGGCATCTCATTTAGGGCTTCGCCCGTGCCCAAAGAAAGAAAGATCCGTCCGGGGTACATGTAATCCAAAGTAGCAAAAGCCTGCGCAACCAGCCCCGGATGATAGCGAAAGGTGGGGCAGGTCAGTCCTGTTCCATATTTGATCTTCTGTGTAGCTTGAGCCGCTGCCCCCAGCCAGCTCCACGCAAAGCAGCAAGACGCTTCGGTGTGATACCAGGGCAGGAAATGATCGCTCGCCCAGATCGACTCAAACCCGTACTTCTCAGCAAGCACTGCATGCTTCAAGGCCACATCGGGCTGGAACTGCTCGAGCGACATTTGATATCCTAATTCAATTTCTTTCATATTTTCTCCCCTATTGGAAATTGAGTTGACTTATCCCAAGAAGTACTGTTAACAATTTTTCGAGCTCCCATTTCCAAAGTTCTGGATTTTCCGAGGATCTTTATACGGACAAACAATGTGACCCAAGGAGGAATGCCCATATGTCCAAAATGTGGTAAATCAATCAGCGATTCGAAGATCCGTAGACACATCCGCAGATGTGGTACCTCGCACAAAAAAGAGCCCCGACCTTTCAAACAGACTACAATGTGGTAAATCTCCTTCCAACACGTAGTGTGACATATCTAAGGGCTATGGGGCCGACTCGGCGGGAGTGCCTAATTTCCTGTCCCCTTCGGATAAGGTCTCGCGTTATCTTGAGTTAAACAAAAACGTTGAGCGGCCCGGCCTTCCAAAACTTCGGGCCAAACTTTTCGTTTCCTTGATGAGCCTTATCGACCTAGGCCAATATCCCGGTCGAGTGCCGCGCGAAACTTTCTGTGTCAATGGTAACAAGGCTTTTATGGGAAATCACTAGGGCGAACCATAGTTATGTTCTCCTCACGGAAATCTAAAGTGAAAAGAGCACTTGGTAGAGCGGCGTTAATCGTCGTTGTTGTTGTAATCATTATCATCATAGCAGCCGGCGGAATTTACGCTCTTACTGTAAAGTCGACGACTCCAACGACTACCACCACATCTTCCATTGTGACGACCTCTTCGTCAGCTCCTCCCACGACTTCCAGCTCAGTGGCCCCGCCCACGACCTCAATGAGTTCTTCGGCCCCTGCAGTTACGACCACAACTTCCAGTGTAACAGGTCCAACTACTCCTACGACGACCACGAGTACATCAGTTTCATCGTCACTTCAACCTGCGAACATGAGTCAACTGACAGATGAGCTTGCAACTTCTATTCCTTCTTCGTCTGCGACGCCCGATGCCCTAGATCCTGGTTCGGCTTTCTTCACTTTCGACGGTCCGGTCATGGCAAATGTTTTCCAAGAGTTGGTAACTTACGATGGTAATGACACAACCACCCTGGTCCCCGTTCTTGCATCAAACTGGACGATTTCTGCAAACTCTCAAACCTACACTTTTGAGATGCGCCCCAACGTCTGGTTTTCCAACATGGATCCTATCAATGCCTATACTGCGTGGTTTAGCTTCGTAAGGACGATCTACGAAAATGCTCCGTCAGGAGTGGCTGGATCGAATTACAATGAACTGACGGAAAACCTCACTGCCAATCCTCCAGATGCAGAGCTACCTGTTGGCACTTGTAGCGCAGTTGCGAGCCTTGGTGGAAATTTTGCTTCTGCCAATGGAAGCAGTATTGCAGACGTTAACCTTTGTGTTTCCGTAATGAACAATATGCTGTCTAACTTCAGCCCCAGCAACACGACGCAGGATCAAATCATGGGTTATGCGGGACAGAGCTATCAGGCAACCAATAGTTCGACCTTCGTAGTGCATTTGATGTCTCCTTATTCCTTCTTTGGTTTCGACATCGGAGCTATGTGGGGCGCAATCGTGGATCCCGTATTTGTAGATGCTCACGGAGGAGTCCAGAACAATACTGTGAATTCCTATTTCGATGCTAACGGTGGTCCAGGTTCAGGACCGTACGAAATCGCCAGTGTCGGCGCGGGTTACATCCCCATCGTGCTAAAAGCCAACCCGAACTACTGGGCGGATAACGTTTCAGGGTTGGCCCCTGTTCTGCAACCTGCTCACATCAACACGATCATCATTCAATACGGTGCCAGTCAACTGGACCAGATCAACACGTTCGGGACTAACGAAGCACAGATCTCTTGGGTGGCACCTCCGTATCTTCAGCAGATGTACAACGCTTACCAGTACAAGAGTCAGTACACGATCAACGATCTATTACTGAATGCAGGCTACGCGCCATCTTTCTTCTACGTGGCCTCCAATACCCAAGTCTTCCCCACGAATATTACTGATTTCAGGCTCGCTGTCGCCCACTCTGTAAATATGAGTGAAGAAATCGCGGACACGTACACGAACCCCATCACCGGCCAGGCCCTTGCCGAGAACTACCTCGGACCAATGCTCCAACAGAATGGGCAGTACTACGACCCAGGAGGGCTTCCTCCCTATCAGGTGAACATTA
>JASHXQ010000127.1 GCA_030043455.1 Nitrososphaerales archaeon
TCATGAGAAAGCTCAACGACGAGGAGAGCGCTCTCGTTGTTGTGGAGGGGCTGAGAGATGCGAAGGCACTGCGAGACGCAGGTTATGAAGGCCAACTCTTCATGTTGTGCCACAAGAATAACGTCCTGTCGTTAGAAGAGACTGCATCACGATTCCGAAAGATCATTCTTCTCCTCGACAATGACAGGGAGGGACAGAAACTATCTGCACGGACGAAAAAGATCCTTGGGGGAAGAGTCCGAATTGATTCCTTTTACCAGAGAGAACTGTTACCCGCGAGCAAGGGTAAGATACGCCACGTGGAAGAGCTCGCGCCCTATGCCCAGCGCTTGTCCCGGCATGTCTAGCCGTAGCTGAGATATTTTCTCGCAAAAGGCCGCGCAATTCGGAGCTCAGCCTTTCATCCAGCTTCTGCTGGTTTTCTGACAAGCCCAGAAATTTTTGGTTCGTAAACACGAAGGGCCCCTGCGCATAGCTCGCGCCCGGTGAGGGTGAAGTCGGCTCCAAGGAAGCCAAAAGTCTGTCCAAAGATCTGGTCGGGTCTTCTGGATTCTCCTCCTGTTCCTTCAAGATTTTGAGAACAATTTCCGGATCCAGCTTGCGATAGCCGTATGATGGAAAGAACTCCGGCAGATGTAGGGGTTTTTTCACCTGAGGATCCGTCTTTGCTCCTAGGACCGCCGGATTGGGCTTGAAGATCGAATCGATCTTCAGTTGCCAGTTCTCATCCGGGCCAGAAACTAGGGCGTCGAAAAAATTGTCCTTCTTTGCCGGACCGATGGTGAAATTCCATCCTCTAGGATTTCTCGCGTATCTTTCCAGAAGATACTTCGACAGTGCAGTGCCTTTTAGGATCTCCATTTTTCGGTAGAAACAGCTTGCATTGGTTTTTACTCGATAAGAAGGTTGCGTCTCCTCCAATCCAGAAAACCCATATAACTCAGAGTCGAGGGTGGAAGGAAAAAGCTCTTTCTCCGTGGCCGCTGTGGTGCAGACTGCAGTTAGAAGAAAATTTTCTGCTATAGGCGCAGTTTGGTTAGCATAGGAGGCTGTGGTTCTCTGAAATGTTCGGGGAACAGAAACCTCTCGATCGTGGGTTCAAATCCCACCGGCGGCCCTCTCAATTAACCAGAGTCCTCAGAGGTTCGTAGTGTAACCCCACTACGCCCGATTTGAAAGATCTTACACTCACTAACTTTAGGGCACGTCGACGATTTGGATCTGAAAACATTGGTCTGCCCGCTCCAAGTATAATGGGTCGGATCCGCATGCGATACTCGTCGATTAACCCGTCCCTGGTCAGACTGGCTACCAGACTGCCGCTGCCGATTAGCACAATGTCCTTCCCGGGCAGGTGCTTGAGCTTCGGAATCGCCGTACTCGGGCTTTCTTTTACAATCGTAGCTGGTTTCCAGGACGCCTCTCTGAGCGATTTGGAGTAGACGATTTTTGGCAATTCATTCAATTGACCAACAATGTATGGATCGAATCCGCTGGTTTTCGCCTCCGGGGTTGGCCAGAATTGACTGAATTCTTCGTACGTTACCCGGCCGAAGATGATTGTATCTACCCTCCGAAGAATATCAATCGACCACGCTTGTTCTTCATCGTCAAAATCAAACCAGTCGATCTCGTTTTTCGGTCCTGTGTAATACCCATCAAGAGAGATGATGCTGTCAGCAATCAGTCTGCGCATGTCAATTTACAGCACTCCCTGGCTAGAGCAAGATTTTTGTCGTTATCGCTTCACGGTAACGGTTCTCACTTGGAACCGTCATATCAGTAAATGTTCGTAGTTGAAACTGAACTTTTTCTTACTCACGATGACCTAATTCGTGCCAGTCACTTTCCCTAACATCCATTCCATAGTATTCCGCCGCTTTCTTGATGTTCCTGAACGCCAGATCTTTTTCCTCGTCGGTGACGCCCTGCACCTGATCAAATCTGGCCAGCGCGTCGCGGACATGAGCTGCGTCAGTTAGTGGCTCTTTTCGTTCGCTCGGAAATGCGAAGACACTCTCCGGCAATTCCTCTTTGTCGATATAGCTCAGCTTCCCGTGCTCCGTATACGGCTTCCAAGTAGTTTCTCCGACCATTCTCTTATTTCAAACTCCTGCCTTTTCCGTCGCTGTGAAGTGGGCTTGCATGGCACGTATTAGATTATCGGAATTTTCCTCTACTCTCTCCCTCAGTTCGTCCCGGTGAGATTTTACTTTTTTAGTAAAATGCGAACGAGTGGCTTGCGATATTCATTCACAATTCGAGAGTCTTTCAAGAAGTCCTATGGTCGCTTCTTTATTCCGGCAGTACGTCCACCATCCACCGTTATGGTCGCACCATTTACATAGGATGCTTCATCAGAAGCAAGGAAGGCCGCGACCGAGGCAATCTCTTCCGGTTCAGCGAGTCTGCCCATTGGAATGATACTGACCCACGCGTCTCTTTCCCCGGAACTCATCGATTCCTCCATGAACTTCTTTAGAAGTGGAGTAGCGGTCCCACCCGGACAGATGCAGTTTGCTCTAATATTTTTCGATCCGAAATCTTGGGCGACTGACTTTGTAAGGGCTATGATTCCAGCTTTTGAGACTTCATATATCGTCTGACTCACCGGTCCGGCTTCCAAGCCCGAAACTGATCCCATGTTGATAATCGATCCACTTCCCTGCCTGACCATGAGGGGAAGAACCATCTTGCACCCTAGAAACGAGCTTTTCAGATTGACGCGCATTACCCGGTCCCAATCTTCGAGAGTAGCCTCGGCAGCATTTCCGACAGGATTGATGCCGACGTTGTTCAGCAGAACATCAATTCTTCCGTGTTTTGCAGCTGTACTATGGATCATTTGCTCGACCTCTTCGGGAGAAGTCACATCAATGTGAAGGAATTCACCCAGAGCCCCAATATTCGCAATTTTCCGTACAACGTCCCGACCACCTTCATCATTTACATCTGCAACCACTACCAGAGCCCCGTCTCTCGCGAACCTGATTGCGCAAGCCATCCCTATGCCGGATGCCCCTCCAGTGACAATAGCTATTTTGCCGCTGAGCATGAGTCAGGGACTTGAAGTCGTTCTTTAAAAAAGCAATTTCACAAATTTTGCGGGAAGCAGAAACGCAAAAGGATTGTGATTTTTGTAACATAGGGGCGGGAAATCTGCCAGCCCGGATCGTGTTTGAAGATGACATTTCGATTGCCTTTCTCGACAGACGACCCGTCTTTCTGGGACACTGTCTCTTGATTCCCAAAGAGCATTACGAAACCTTCGAAGATCTTCCGCGCGAGCTAATCGGCCCTCTATTCACAAACTGTCAGCGAATAACTATTGCAGTCAGAAAAGCATTGGATGCGGATGGCACTTTTTTGGGAATCAATAACAAGGTAAGTCAGAGCGTGCACCACGTGCACATTCATGTTGTACCGAGACGGGAGAAGGACGGCCTGCGTGGCTTTTTCTGGCCGAGGCAGAAATACGAGAGCGAGCTGCAGGAAGACCAGATTCAAGAAGCCATAAAGCGAGAACTCGCTCTAGCGTAGTTCAATTTTTAGAGCATTCTGTACGGAGGAAGAAATGAACCATGTTAGAAGAGATCCCGAAGACCTTTCCCAAAACTCGAGGAATGGTACTTGCTTCCCTCTTTGCTGTACTCCTTTCCATTTTTTCATTGCTCACGATTCCCCTTAGTCCGGTGCCGGTGACTTTACAGGTTTTTGCTGTTTTTCTAATCGTGAATTTGTTGGGATCCTACTATGGAGCTCTGTCTTGCCTGATTTATCTTCTGTTAGGAGCCATTGGACTCCCGGTGTTCGCAGGGGCCACGGGTGGGATCGGCGTTCTTTTCGGTCCCACAGGAGGTTTCTTGTTTTCCTTCCCGGTGGGAGTGTATGTCGGGGGTTTGATCTCCGGGAGGGTTTCAAACTCGCGGCGGCTCGATGCTTTCAGAGTGGTCATAGCAAGTGCGATCTGCCTCTTGTTGATCTACCTCATTGGCCCACTGTGGCTTATGCAGTATCTGCATTTGACCATCGCCGAAGCCTACGGTGTCGGTGCTTTGCCTTTCATTCCTTTCGACATCGCAAAAGGTATCGTTGCCATCCCAGTCGCCCTGTACTTTCGAAGGACTAGGAGGGATTTGCCAGTAAATTGGAATAGCAGATCCAGTGAACGAAACCACGCGAAGTAGCGACTTGGCCTGATCGACGAATTTCGTCAGGCCTGTACGAAAGGCAAAGTTCAGTGACTTTATTGTCAGAATTGCCGGAAAGATTTTGCCTAATTATGAAAGGGAGACAACACATCAATTTCTGAATTAAGACTTTCGCAAATCAACAACGTGCTCTAAGATGGTAGCAAATTTCAAATAAGCAAGTAGCAACGGCGGTTCAGAGTGTTTCGCTCCAGAATGAAAAATAAGGCTCCGAACGTATCCGCTGTAAGTAGAGTAATCGTTGCAGTTATTGTGATTATTGTCATAATCATAGCCGCAGCCGGTGTGGTTTTGGCAACTTCAAAATCCACGACAACGCCCACGACTTCCTCCACATCTTCTTCCTCATCTGTCTCCTCTTCCTCGTCAGTGTCGACATCATCAGCGCCCCCGGTGACCAGCTCCTCCTCCTCCAGCTCGAGCAGCTCTTCTAGTACCAGTTCATCAACGTCGTCGTCCACGTCGTCTTCAAGCGCTGCACCCTCAAGTACACTAACGGTTGACGAGGCCCTGTTTGATGGGTATGGAGTCAGTCCTTTCCCTGCCGCTTTCTTTCTCACGGGCACAAATTGGTGGCTGGAATCTGTCTTTCAAACTCTCACAACTGATGACGGTAATGCACTCTATCAAAACGGAACAGTGATTGCCGAACCAGATCTGGCTGTGAACTGGACTGCTGCGGCTAACGGAACGAACTACGTATTCAATCTCAGACAAGGCGTGAATTTCTCGAATGGCGATCCGTTCAACTGCTATCAAGTGTGGGCACAGTGGTACAATGTCTGGTGGGCTGAGGGAAATGCCTCCAATTTCATGACTGGCTATCCGATCTTCAATTTCTCCAACGTTAACTTCGGTGTTTCGATAGTAGATATGATGAATGGAACTGGAATTATCAACCCCTCCGCACAGCTCCTTGCACTGATGGAGAACAATTTATGGCCTTTCTCTTGCCCTAACGCGAACACTCTCGTTGTCAATCTGAAGGGACCATTTGCGTTCACTCCATTGGTTTTCTCTCAATTCGCGGGAGTAATGACGGACTCACAATTCATCATAAACAATGGTGGATTTGGAACCCCAGCTACGGGATACAATCCCTACTTCAATAATGTAATTACTCCGGGCAC
>JASHXQ010000128.1 GCA_030043455.1 Nitrososphaerales archaeon
CTCCTTGGGGTACTCCCAAGGAGATATTGACCGTCGAAGTGTGCAAGATATCTTCGAGAAGGAGCTTTAGGGCGCCTGCTGCACAAAGAGCATCCGGATCACCCTGTCGATGAGTTAGAATGACCCCCAGAATTTCCTGTTTTTGAAGAGGCATGAACAAGTTTTGAAGCTCGGCATACACTCTTCCACGTGACGAAGATTGGACATCGAGCATTAGAGCAACGATGCCCCTGACATTTTGCAGCTATTTAGAATATCGACTTTTTTAGCTGGCTTGCGTGGCAGCCGGAGCATTCCCTTTCAAAGCGGCTTCGATTTTAGTCTGAAGATCTTTGATATTTTCCCGGACTCTTCCTTCCTGTTTTGCAAGAACGGTCGAGCGGGTATTTGCAAGCTCTTTTCTCTCCTCAAGATCCTTCAGAAGATCCTCTTTCTTGGCTCGAACCAAAATGTTTCCAGCACTCTTGTACACGGCATCTGTATCAGCAGCTTTCCGGAGCTCAGTCAGAGCTCTATCCACCTCGGAGGATTCAAGATCGACCTGCTGCTTTTGTAGCACGATGGCTTGCAAATTTTGTTGCAATTGTTCAAAACGGACGAGTTGCTCCCTCAACCAAGGAGGAACTTCGTTGGGCGCGCTCATTTCTCTAAACCTTGCTTCGCTGTCAAAGTCGAAAGAACTCTATTCAGTCTTTCTCTAATCCAGTAGAGGACTTCAGCTTCGTTCGAGGCCTTCCACGGCTTGAATACTCTTTAGAGCAGAGAGCATTAGCCTAAGGATCGTGTTCATCCCAGCTCTTGCAGATACGAGATCAGAGCCAGAAAATTTTAGCAAAAGTGTCTTGCCATCGGTCTCCTGTTCGACTGAAAGTCGTAACCTTTTGCTCTGGATGGCTTCCGGCGAGAGAGAAGCGAAGAGCGAGGATACTATTTTCTTAGGAGCGTGAAACTCAACTTTGAGATTGACCTCTCTTACTTTAGACGGCAACTTGGTTCAAAAACGACGGAGCTGACACAGGGAAAAAAGGAAGCTTCTAGATGCTGTAAGCTTCGCCGGCAATTTTGAAT
This sequence comes from Nitrososphaerales archaeon, assembly GCA_030043455.1. The sequence continues at coordinate 1,069 of JASHXQ010000128.1, forward strand.
TCGCACGTGGAGCAAGCCCAAATGCCTGCGCTACTCCTTCGGAACCTTGTAGAGCCGCAAGAGGGGCATCTCCTAGTTCTTTTCAGATTGCCCATTATTCGGCCGTAGCGCTTCCTTACGGTAGAGCCGTACTTTGCTCCAAGTCCTTTCATGCTACCTTGTTTGGATGACTCAGACATAGGAAGCTGCCACCTTGATCAATTCCCTCGTTTCTTGCCCTTTAAGCCTAGCTGTACTCGCCGCTTCCAAGACCTGGTCAGTAGTAAGACTGCCCGGCATTCCTTTCTGCCCGGCGCAAATGTTACCCTTGTTATCCGAAACGAAGGTGATCCGCGCTTCCATTAGAGCTTCTTCTTCAGCGGTCGGATCTAAAAGAAGATGATCACCGATACGGGCAAAAGTCTTGGAAACGGGAACCGTCTGAATCGGTAGCGGTACCATTTCGTCAGTTCTTACGGGGACACCTTTTTCGTCTAAGGTGAACTTTGGAATTCTTGCGGTCAATAACGAAGCCACCACCGCATAAGAAGTGGCGTCAAACAAGTTGCCATCTACATTGATTATACTGACGTCCACGAACACCGCATAGACGTGTTTGCCCTCGACAAGAACCAATTTCGAGACGTCAATCATACCAGATTCTCTGATGCCGCGATCTGCCACCCTCGCCAGCTCGATCGTAGCTTCGTCCGGTGGTCCGGGCTCCGCATAAGGTGAAGCCAAAGGCAAGACTTCTGCGCTAACCACCAGTAACCCCTTGTCGGGGGTGTCTGGGAAAGGAGTACCCAAGTTCACTTTCACGCCGGCGATGAGTTCAGTATTTCCAAGCTTGACTCTGGCTGAGCCCTCAGCTTTCTCAATAACCCCGGTCTGGACAGATAGGTCGCGAGTATCAAAAAACCCTCTGCCATCCACCCTAGTGCCCCGACTAAGAAGCTCATTCATCTGAACCCTTCGAAGCTGCTCAACGACGAAGTTCTTCTTTACGGCCGACACTTACGCTTCGACCTCCATGGGCTTCTCGTTCTTTCCGAAGTAACGACCGATCAACGCCTCTCTCTGCAGCTGGTAGACCGTTCGGCAACCTGTGAGAGCCCAGTCAAAAGCCTTGCTAAATTCTTGTTCATTAAGCTGGCCATCGAGTTGAAGCAATGTAAGCTGGTTTGTCGAAGGCATGATCGCAATTGGCAGATCCGCCTGCCCCTCCTTGTCTTCAGTATCGTCCACGTCTAGAACAACCTGCCCCGCTACCTTTCCTGCGGCACATGCTGATACAAGGTCCCGCATATTTATTCCCGCGTCCGCAAGAGCAACCGAGGCCGCGTCGATTCCCGCGCATCTCGACCCTCCGTCTGATTGGAGTACCTCGACGTAAACGTCAATCGCCGTTCGTGGGTAATCCTCGAGCATTAGGGCAGGCTCAAGAGCCTCTCGGATCACTTTGGAGATCTCTATTTCTCTCCTAGAAGGAGCGGGGTTTTTCCTCTCCTCAGTGGAGAAGGGAGACATGTGATACCTACAGCGCAAAACACTTCTGTCCGGTAACGCGCTATGCTTGGGATGTACTTCTTTGGGGCCGTACACCGCGGCCATGATCTTGTTTTTTCCGAACTGGATATACGCTGATCCGTCAGCATTCCTCAAATTCCCTACTTCGAGCTTTATGGGGCGGAGTTCGTCAATTCTCCTCCCGTCGAGCCTGAGTCCTTGTTCATTAATGAGACGTGTACTGTCTCCGCCTTGTTTACCCAATCTACTCTTTCACCAATTTTGTTTCCTAACTTTTCTTCGTCTTTAATCGTGTGTACTTGCTGAAACTAGCTTAGATTCCTTGAGGAGCCTCGTCAGCCGTTTCCATTTCAACTGGAGCGGCTTCGGGTGTATCAGGGGCCGCTTCGAGGGCTGCTTCCCCTTCGACCTTTTCGGAACCCTCCTCAGAAGATTCTTCGGATTTAGGCGGAGCAACAATTCCCAAAAGTGACTGAACTCGCTCTGTGAGATCTGCCGAGTGAGCCTCCTCTTCTACCAGATTTATTGCACGAATCGCTCTAATGGTATCCTCCGGACTCCCCACGATCACTACAACACCATTCTGCCCGATCAGCATTCTCGATTTGGTTCCGGCTTCTATCGTTTTGATCATTGAACCTTTTTTGCCGATCAAGCGGGGCACCTTAGCTGGTGAGATCTTCGCGACCTGTCCCCGGGGGATTCTTCCCAACCCGGGACCAGAGATTGAAAGCAAGGGATCTCTTGTCCGATCAAACGCGATCACTCTGGCGGCGATCATATCGCCAACGCGGAGTTTGTCAGTCAAAGAATCCTTCGCTGGTGAGTAATCTCTACCAAAAACGGAGGCTGCCGGAAGAATTCCGAAGAAGAGCGAGTTAATGTCGGCCTCCCAAGCAAACGCACTGTAATCGATAACCTTTCCGACGACTAGGTCATCGATCCTCGGAATGTATGGACCGGAAAGCGGAATTACTCTTACAACGTCATGACCAATTTCTGCCATTCCCACTCGAGTAGCGACGAGCTGGTCGTTCACCCTCATAACATTCAAATCAGCGCGAACGTTCCCTCGGGCCACAACCTCCCCGGGAATCACATATTTTCTCTTGATCTCTGGCACATTTTCCACTCTGGGTTTTATTAGTAGATAATCTTTGACCTAACGAATCACTGAAGCTTGGGCCGTACCCTTTGATAGAGATCCCAATCTATCCAAGAGGGTCGAGTGCACCCCGGCCGGAATCTCGATTACGACCGTCAGGCCTCCATCACTTCCCCACTCTTCCTTTACTATGTCCCCCACGCCTTTTAGGGCCCCAAATGATTGCGACGCGTATTGAGCCGGAATCTTTACCAGCATCTTGATCCTCTCCGATTTTAGCGGGAGAATCCCCCGAAGCTCATCCACTACTGCTTTAGTTTGCTCCCCTGCATCTTTGAAAGGATCGATAGAAATTCGTACCTCAGCCATGGCTTGTTCGACCCTTAGTGGTGGGTGAGGCAGACCCGATCTGGGGTCTACGAAATTTCTCGAAATGTTGGCGACAATCTGTTTTCGTTTCTCCTCAACCAGTCGACGTCGCTGATCCGTAGTGAGATTCAAATCCCCCTTCCGAAGAATCGTCTCCGCAATCTGAACAAAATTGTTTGTCTTGAAAACACGACTCAGCTTGTCAGCCGGAACTCGGAGACCTTTGTTGGCATCCGAGTACACCTCATCCACTGCAACAATTTGAGAAACTTCCACTTTTCTGCCAAACTTGAAATCTAAAGCTGGATCGGGATACACCAGTATCTCAAAATGTTCTCCTCCGGTAGATAATCTTACGACACTGAATTTAGAAGACAAGCAAAACAACCAGCTACGTAAACCAACAACCTAAGAAAAAGAGGAAATTGACCCGGAGATATCAACTCCGAGCCTCCGGAAGTGCTCACTTGTTTAGGCAATTAAGACTACTGAGTAGGAGGTTTGGAAGACCTCTGCTTTGCTTTCTCAGCATAGCTGTCGATTTCCGAATCGTTCAACCGCCTCATCTGTTTGGTATCCACTGGCACAATAGCCATCTTGATGTGCCTTGTTCCTATCTTGTCCTCGCTGACCAAGTAGATCGATTCCACCGCCAAGGTGAGTGCGTCGTCAACGGAAATGTCCTCCTTGTATCGCTGCTCTAGGTATTCGCCCACCTGATCTGCGCCGGCTCCAATCGCAATCGCATAATATCCCACGTACGTACCACTCGGATCTGTCAGGAAGAGCTGGGGACCATTCGAGTCCACTCCAGCAATAATCAGCGATACTCCGAAAGGTCGCACCCCTGCGTATTGAGTATATTGCTGACACTGGTCCGACAATCGCTTGGCTACAGACTCGACATCCACTGGTTCATCATACACGAGCTTATTGCTCTGCGCAACTATTCGCGCTTGATCTACCTGGACACGGGCGTCGGGAATGTAACCAGCGGCAGCCACACCAAGATGGTCGTCCACCTGAAAGATCTTCTGAGTTTCCCCGGGAGTCTGCAACTTTCGAGGTCTTTCCTCAACCGCCAAAATAACTCCATTCTTCGTCCTTACGCCGACCGCCAAAGTACCGCGGCGCACAGTCTCAATGGCATATTCAACTTGATACAACCGGCCGTCGGGAGAAAATACCGTGATCGCCCTGTCATAACCGGCAGCTGCAGGAAACATATTCTAGAAACCTAGACCCAGTTGAGCCCCTCAATGAATTTAAACCTTACAGACCAAAAGGCAGTTTTTTAGGCAAACGAAAATGAGATAATTTTTGAGACTATTTTTTCGTGTTCCCCACTCCGAAAATCTCTCCTGAAAAAAAGATCTTTTTAGAGACGATCTTTTTTCACGGGCATCGAAATATTCTCGGAACTCATCAGAACACTTTGGAGATAACAAGGGAGGAGGAGATCTCAAAAAGAGCAGATTGTATCATCGGCGTGCGAGCTTCAAAAAGCTGCTCCGATTTGGATCCTGGATTGGCAGCTCACATAAAATCCGGAGGCAAAATGGACTTTGAAATTACAGTCGACGAGCTCAAATTTCATTTCTCAGGTTTTGGATCGCGGAATCTAGATCTCAGTGATCCAGTGGAGATCGTGTTTCGGAGATCCGAATTTCTCAGCCCGAGGACTCTTGCCATTAGTTGCGACGCAGCAGCGGCAGACCTTCCTAGAGATTTCATTGGATCGCTAAAAAATCCGGAGACTGTCGGAAAATTGGAAATTTTCGCAGTCGAAACTAACGAAGTCAGCAGAGAAGTCTCTCTTGGAATCGAGTCGCTCGAAATAGAGAATGATCCCTAACGCTCACTCAAAATAAAGAGCCGGCTTGAAAGGCAACGCGAAAGCCGCCTTCTTCTTCGGATCGTATTTGCTTTCGTCCTCCTCTCCGAAGACCTTTGTTACGACATTGAGCCGGTTTCCCAAATAGATCTGAGACTCCTCATAGACCACCTTTTCGTCAAACCCTTTAGCCGTCTTGTAGTTATCGAGAAATTCATTGCCGAGCTCGTTCATCGATTTTGAAATGCGGGTCATAGCAGTTGAGACGGTCTTTTTCTCAAGAGAAGGATGATCGGTGAAAAATTTTCTGAGAGTCTCGCTAGTCTTCTCGCCGGATTTGCGGGCCAGTACCAACTGCTCGAAAAGCTGATAGCTCCAACCAGGGGGAACATAGACGAAAAGTTTCTGGGGCTTTTCGGGCATCAGCTTCAGTATATTGTTAGAATCCTCGATCAGCCGACGGACCAGAAAATCGGAAAGTTCAGCAGCGGGGTGCAGCTTTGTCTTCTCCTCGATAGGGAATTTCGAAGTACATACCATTTCCGTCCCGCCCAGAGTTTCGTTAATCTCCTCCACGGAGTAGGGAAGAAAGGGGGCCAGAAGCTTCAGCCAGACATCAATCGAGTAAACGACGGCTTCGTGATTAAGCTTGTCAGCGCGAGAGGCGTAATAGCGGAGATCATTCCAGTATGCATAGAACGCCTCTTGAAAACCCGATTTCGTTTTCATAACATCCAGGCTCGCGGTAATATTCCGGATGTGTTTTTGGACCTGATTCTCCAGCCAGAGATCTATTGAGCTTGGCTCGACTTTCTGTCCGGAGTGGTCTGAGGCAGAACGGAGGAGATCCGAAACGAAGTTAGGCAGTGCCAGAATCTTGCCCTCGATATCCTTCGCATTTTTTTCTCTCCAGTCCATGTCGTCCAAGCCCTCAGCTCCATCCATTAGAGCGGAACGGACGACGTCAGCACCCAGTCGATTTAGGGCACTGCTTAGAGTGATGACGTTTCCCTTGCTCTTGCTCATTTTTTCGCCCTCCGCCATCATCATGCCATTAGCAGAGATACCCTGTGGCCACAGGTTCCTAGGGAAAAACGCCACGTGCTGAAACACGAAGAACATGAGATGGTTGGGAATGAGCTCTTTGGCGGAGTTCCTCAGATTTACCGGATACCAATATAGAAAATCCCGTCTTATCTCGTCTAGAAGCTGAGGCGCGAGATGAGTGTTGGCTGAGATGTTTTTCAGATCCCCTTTGCCCAGGAAAATGTAATCAAAGAATTCATCGGTTAGGGACTCAGGTAGAATGTTATTGGATACGATAAGGGGGCGGATGGTGTAGAATGCCATGTAAATCGTGGAATCGCTTAGCGTCTCGACAATCCATCCTGGTGACCAGGGGAGGGGCGTGCCCAGGCCCACCCTTCTCGCACATGGCCAGTCCTTGATCCAATCGATGACATCATGAAACCATCGCCTAGCGCTCTCCGGATAAATTTGACAGGAATCTATGCATTCATGGGCAACACTTTTCCAAGCGGGATCAGAGTACTTCAGAAACCATTGATCTTCCAGGATCTTGACGCGACACTGGGTGAGACACCTGCAGATTACCTTATCGGGCAGGTCATACATGAAGTCAGCAAAGCCGGTACTTTTGAGCTCCCGCACCACCTTAGGCTTGGATTCTGAAACTTTGGACCCCTGAAACTTGCCGGTGTTTTTGTTTAAGATCCCTTGATGGAATTCTCTCTTGTACACGAGATTAGTGGCTTCGTCTACCTTTGGATCGTTCTGGCTCGAGATGCGAAGCTCTTCAATGACCTCCTTCGCCGGAATTTCCCCCATCCCGGAAACGGTGATGAGTGGGATCGGTACGATTTTCTTCAGAGAATCAGGATCCAGTTGAAATTCGAGCTGCCCTTTCGCGTTGTTTTGAAGATCTCTTAAGGCCACATAATCCATCGGGGCATGAGCTGGCACACTGTAGACCACACCGGTGCCGTTGCCCGGATTGACAAAGGCCGCGGGAAGAATGGGAAGAGCTTTTTCCGGATCGATCGGACTAAGTACATATTTTCCAATGAGTTCCTTTCCGAGGAATTCTCGCTTTACCTCGATTTGATGGAGCTGATCCTTGAGTTTGTCTGCTGCTTCAGCACTGACGATCCAATGCCGCTGACGATCAAGTAGAATCTCAACGTACTTCGAAGAGGGATTCAGCCAAAGATTGGTGACTCCGAAGATGGTCTCCGGTCTGAAAGTTGCAGCAGGGAGAAATTGGTCCGTCCCGTCCAGTCTGAAGATGACTAGAGTGAATTCTTCCCACTGGACACCCTGACCTTCCAGCCGGTCGTGGTCTCCTGTGGGACTTTGATCTCTCGGACACCATACAACTGGATGCGTACCGCGGGTCACGTAACCCATGTCTCTGAGCTGTTTGTATTGCCAAAGTACAAACTTGTTGAATGTTGGTTCGAGATCCGTGGTGTGAAATTCTCGCCTCCAATCAACTGACAGAGCGAGTCGCCTTAGCGAAGATCTGCTAAGATCCGTGTAGTACTGAGCCATGAACTTGGGATCGTAGAATCTGGGAAGTTCATCTCTCGGGATCTTGTCTATCTCCACGAATTCCTTGATCATAGATTGATCACCATTGGAAAGGCGTTCAGCGGCAGCCACGATGGGTTGACCTGTCCAGTGCCAGGCCCACGGAAAAGCCACGTTGTAGCCCTGCATTCTCTTGAACCGGGCGTAGACGTCGACTCGGGTGGCGGTGAAGGCATGCCCTAAATGGAGAGGTCCATTCATGTAAGGAAAGGGAACCGTGACGAGTTTCTTGTCTCTTGTAAGATCGCGCTCGGGTTCGAAGACGTGGCTCTCCTGCCACTTCGTCATCCACTTGTCTTCGATACTCTTATCCACCATTCATACATCCGTTCCGAGTTTTTGAACGCCCACTGGATCAGGCGGGGAATTGTTTTAACAGAATCCCCTGAACGTCCGGCAGGATTGTAGGTCTGGCTCCGGAGGATCCGCCCTGACCGAACCTCGCGTCCCCACCGCCAGATCCACCCAATGCTTTGGAAAGCTCCCTCGCAAGGTTGCCCGCACGAACTCCCGTTTTCACAACCTGATCTCCGCAAAAGACAAGAATCCGGGTTCGAAGATTTTCTTCGAACAAGGCGATGTAGATTAAGTCTGGACTAGTCCTCGCTAGGCGATCCCCCACCACCATGTGGTATTCAGAGTCCAAGCCTTCTTCAAAGGCTGAAAGAAAGAACTTCAATCCCTTTTGAAGAGGGATACTTAGTCGAGGTATCTCCCCGATCATAAGATCAGCCAAACGTTTCGCCAGTTGCTTCGAGATTTTCCTTGCGGATTCTTCGTTTCTGACAACATTGTCCAAAGAGCGTACTAATTTCTCCGAGGGGGTTTCGAGCTTCCCTGCTGCTTCCGTCAAGATGGACTCCTGATTTTCCACATAATTTACGGCGACCTCCCCGGCCACATATTCCAGACGCTCTACTCCGTCCTGCATCCTTTCCGATTTTGTGATCTTGATAAGACCGACGTCGCCTGTTCGGGAACAGTGAGTCCCTCCACAGGCTTCTACATCCCATCCCTCGATGTTCACTATTCGCAAGTCCTTCACGGGGGCGACCCCTCCCTGGTAAAGCCTGAAGCTGTATTCCTGCTCTGCCTCTCTTCGAGGCATCCATTTGATGACGACCGGGAGATTGCGTCTAACCACGTCATTCGCCAGTCTCTCGATTTCAAGAACCTGATCGCGAGATAGGTGGGAATAATGAGTTACATCCAATCGGGCCATGTCCTCGTCTTTGAACGCAGAGTTTTGCCACACCCACGGCCCCAAGACGATTCTTGCGGCACCATTGACGATATGTGTCGCCGTGTGATGTCTCATGATACGGGAACGTCTCTGAGAGTCCACGCGACTCTCGACTTGATCGCCCACCTTGAGACGGTCCTTGAGATCCGGAATATGGTGCAGTACAACATTGTTAATTTTGAAAACATCGTCGACGAAGAGTCCGTTGATCGTGCCGTGATCCGGTTCCTGCCCGCCGGCACGAGCATAAAACGCCGTTGAATCAAGTACCACAAAATCACCAGAGATTACTTCCAGAACCTTGGCGAAAAAGTCGAACTGGTCTCTATTCTGATAAAAAATCAGATTCGTTGGTAGTGCTGTTTTAACTTGAAAGCCTTTGGAGTTGCTCTTCTCCAGAATTTTTTCAGTCTCTCCAGAATCATCGGAGTGACGGGCTGTGATTTTGGCGTAAAAATCTGGAGGAGTGACGACATTGAGCCCCGAGGCCGAGAGAAATTCGGGGGTGAGTCCGTCGCTGTCGTATAGCTGGGTCAATTCTTCTTGCAGGATCGGCGCGTTGCGTTTCCTCAGTCTCTCCACGATTTTAGATGATCTTTCCCGGTTTAGGGCATACTTTCGTTTCTCCACATTGAGGATAGTTCTTACTACATTTTCATGCTCCAATAACTCAGGATACATGTCCTTCAAAGCTTCGCTGTGCCACATGGTCAGATCCTCTAGCTCCAGGTCTAGCTTGAGTTCGTCAATAAAATCCAGCGCCCGCCTGACGAGCACTCGGAGATTGTAGCCTCCACCAACATTTCCAGGCAGCATGCCATCTGCGATTCCGAAAAGAAGCGTTCGTGTATGGTCTACGATAGAATAGACTCCTTGGATCTGTCTCATTTTTGATTTGAGGATCGCTTCGGGGATTTTCAACTGCTTTGCTAGATCTGAAAGATCCTCGAGCGCTCCCTTGAACTCGTCAATCTCGAGAGATCCTGCTAGTCGGAAGTAATCGTCGAGATCGTGATCCGGTTCGTCACTTAGTCCGGTCTTGGACCGCAGTTTTTTCAGGACGTTCGGGAAGATGGCTTCATCACTCGTGAATGTCCCTTGAGATAGCCAAACCAACCTCTCCAAGCCAGCACCCATGTCGATCACCTTTTCGTCATACTCCACATAGTTCTCTGGAGTACCCTCGTACGCCGTAAATACGGCGTTGCCCAGTTCCAGTCCACGAACATGGTACTCGAGGCTGTTCCCGAAGGCACCAGGGCCGAGCCAGACGTCTTCCACGAAGATGATTTCTTCCTTAGGAATGGTGAATTCTTCGGTGAGAAAGCCGTAGTCTAGTTCGATACAGCGATCCTTCCAGTACCCATCGGAATTCGCGAGAGCCTGTTGGCCCACCATACAGAATGAAGTCTGGTGGCGCCCGGTCACACCAACGTTGGCGATGTCTGAGAAGCGTAGACACATCTGGGGCACGACCAGTGGATTTGCGGGGAAGTCGAAGACCACCTTTCCTGATTCGATCCTCTGAAAATCCACGATGGATGCTATCGTGAAATAGAGATCTGGCCTCCAGCGGCAGACCACCGGATATCTTCGAATGGACTCGTGCCCATTTTTTCGAAAGTAAGTTTCTAGAGTCTTCCAAGCATCCACGTAATCGAACTTGCGCGAGCTGGGTGGGTCGCCCAGAAACGCGTATTGCTGGCAAGGCTTTTCTGGACAGAGGGTTCTTTTCTCATTAAGAGTCCAGAAATATTTTCCGCAATTCTGGCACTTCTTTCTGACATACCCCTCTTTAGCGAACAGAGCTACTCGGTAGTACTTGTCCGGATCGGCTGAAAATCGTTCGCGAAGAAGATCTTTCCCTATCGGCAATGGAGAGCTTACTGTCCTAAAGAGCTAAGGATCTGAAAAAGGAGGGCTTTACCTTTATTTGCTGATCGGTTTGCCAGAAAACTTTCGGGAAGCTGTTTAGGCTTCTTCCTCGTACTCTTCCCTGAGATCGTGAATCCGATCGATCAAAGAGTTCGTGATGCCTTGTAACCTACGCTCATTGTTGTGTTGCAACCGGGTGAATGTATCCTCCTTCATCCTCTTTGTGATGAGTTGTTCATAGTTGTTCAGCATGTCCTTCACAACTCTGTCGAATTCTCGATCTGTAGCTAAAACCTCGTTAAACCCAGCCTGCACCCCCGCGGTTGCCCCAGTCAGTTGGGCGCGCAACGTTCCAACCTTCGAGTTTGTTTTGATTCTGAAATCGTCAATCCTCGAACGAGCAACGATCAAATCGTTCCTAGCGACCGCATTGCCCTTCGTCTTCAGCTCGGAGAGAATTTCATTGGTTCCGGAAACCTTATCCTCGATCGCCCTAGAGAGCGTATCAAAGATGCTTCCCGAGTCTTCCTTGGATTCCTGTTTGGGCCTGAAAACTACTGCCCCGATGAAAACGGCTATGAACAGCAGACCTGCAGCTGGCAGAGCTGATCCGAAAGCCGACGCGATCCCCAGATGGAAGGTAAGCGTGGCGTTGGGTCCGGAAATCGTTGTCGTGTTTACTCCCGACAGAGAGAGCTGGTTTCCATTCACAAGAACTCCCGGAGCACTGGACGAGGAAATGGAGTACTGATCAATGATTGCATCTATGGGGGCACTGTTGGGAATCGACACGTGATATTCTCCGTTCGAGTAGTTCCAATATTGTTGCCCTAATGGATACTGATAGACAAGCGACACCGCACTGTCAGGTTGAATCGCCTCATCAGGTGAGCTGATTGTTCCCGAGCCGTTCAAGTCCAATACCCCACCGCTAATCGAGATAGTGCCTAAATTGCTGATCGGGGGTTCCGTATTCGGAACGGCTGTAAGAGCGCTCGCATTGGTCAGGGGTGAATAGTCTAAAGAATAGATTGTATTTTCGCCATTGTTTTTGAGGTTCAGAGTATCAGTAACTATGACTTGACCGTTCGGAGAAAGCGAAAGTTGTCTGATAATTTTTGTAAAGTCGATTGCTCCAGATGATTGGGGATCGGAATAAATCGTAACGTTGTTGTACCGGAGCACACTCGAGACATTGTTCCCGCTGTAGTTCCAAGTTTCAAGTGTTGCATTGGTGCCCACGGTATGAGAAAAGCCT
>JASHXQ010000129.1 GCA_030043455.1 Nitrososphaerales archaeon
GCTGTCGCGCTAGTCTCCTACCTTTTCATTCGATGGTGGCGAAAACTTGGAAGAAATTACTGATCCCCCGGAAACCATATCTCCCGGAAGTTCCGGTTGGTGAGTCATCTAGAACGATGAACCGCTTTCTACGTCTATTTGGCTGGATTCTCGCCATAGCGGCAATTTCTGTAATTTCATTTCTTGCAGCCGCATACGGTCCCTTTTGGCTCATCATTCCTCTTGCTGGATTGTATCCAGTTTCCAAGATAATCCAATACTACCGACAAGAGAGGAGAGATCGAAAACCTGATGCAGTTGAAGCTGAACCGAGGGATTCATCCTGAAGAACCTGACAGGAACCTAGTGTAGAAGTATGGTAGCTGCCACTGGAACAGCCATGCTCAACAGTGAAGTTCCAGCAATGATGTCGGACACGACGAAGCCTGTTGCTGATCCAGTGTTTTGTTTGACTCTCTTGAAAGCTGCCCGAAGAGTCATGAATAGAAAAACTGCGGTTGCAGGGACGATCGCCAAAGTGATTGGAATGCCAGAAAACCATGCAGTGAGACCAGCTTGCCAGCTCGATGAGTTGAAAACGCTGCTGGACACGACGGAATTACCGTAACTAGAGAAAATCACGAAAAAAAGACTCCCCAGAAAATCTACAACATATATCCCGATTGAGACTGCGTTACCAACGGATTCAGGAACTGTTGTCAAGACCAATTCAGGTTTCTCTTTGATTTGCAACTCCCGATTCCATGACACGAGCTGTGTATGACCGACTCCTATACAGACAAATCCCACAGCAATGACGAGGGAATAGGTGACGGCTTCAATTGTGGGAAGGACAAAAATAGTGCCAGTCGGAAGACCATTCCCCGTTACAGCGTCAATATACTGCAATATGTTGTAGAACAGATAAGCTCCAGCGAAGAGAAACACTGATCCTACGATCGCGAGTATCTCGAACCGTCTAACAACTTTAGCGCCATCCGCTTCCACTTCTTTCAACTACTCTGTCGGGAGAAGATCTCGGGAGAAAATGTTTCTACATCCTGACATCGAGATCTCAACGGTTTTGTGTTGTCCGACTTGAAAACGCGATGTCGGATGCTTAGGCCGTACCTGTGATTATCGCTAATTAGTGACTGCATTCGGCTCGGCAGCCTTAGATGTTTTAGGAACATGGAGTTTTTTCTGCTGGTTTCGCATGTTCAAGAAGGAATGGATTCCTGTAAGAAATCCCGCTGGTATAAATGCGATTAAAGCACAAACTGCTGGCACACTCACGATCCACTCTGCGGCAAATTCAGTCCCGGTACCCCCACCAAGCACTACGCTGAACTCATCCCGAAAGATAAGAACAAAGGCGACCGCGAAGGTAATCACAAATGCCATAGCGAAAGAAATTAGGAAAAATCTCGTGTTATTCAAACTCTCATCAGAATCGAAAAGATGGCACACTAGAAGTGAAGATCACGGCCTACCTTAGCCTTGTGAAGGGCAAGTACAGGTTTCTCAGTCGAACTGCCTTACTTTTAGAAAATCTCCCATCTTTGGGTGGATGTACGAAAATAGGTGTCGAGATATATCGAAATGAGAGACGTTCTACTCTCTCGAACACTTGAACATTTCAATAGAGAGAAATAACTCTGGTCAGCAACGATCAACAGGCCATCAGATTCTTGCCCATCAAAGCTGCAATCGGAAGGGTCGGACTCGTTTCTGCCATCGGGATCATTGTACTCGTTGCAGCTATCGGCGCTTATGCTTACACAGACACTTCCCAAATGACCGCCGACCAGACGACTTCATCCTCAGTCTCAACCACTACTTCCTTATCTGAAAAACTCAGCGGTACCAGCAACCGCAGTACAGTGTCAAACTCGGAGTGGCATTTCGAAGCAACTGTTGCTCAAAATGAATCTGGGATCGCAGTTCAATCTAATTTGACCAGCATTGTCAATAAGACAAGAAGCGCAATTTTTGGAGACCCGATCTTTATCGTTGTCATTAGGCAACTGAATGGCTCCGTCGTATATTCTCCAGTCATAACCGCGTTGGCAAGAATTGTCAACGTGTCATTCGGTCAATCTTTCCTTTCAACACAGCAAATTCAAGTTGCTTTGCAGGCACACGAAACCTATAACTTTGTAATTACTCCCCAGGTCGGAGACAATTCAACCTCGGGAGCGCCTGGAGTTAGCATCGAGTTCACTACCCTGTTCACCGAGACAACAGCCACTGCCTCTAATTTGAGCGCCGTCGCAAGTTCAACGAAAAATCCTACCACCACTTCTTCTCTCGGAGAGACTGCGACGACACACACTGCATTCACTAACACGTTTTTCACAAGTAGTTGTTCTATCAGCGGAGTTGGCGGGTTTGAATTTCGAATAGTCTCGGACTTAACTAGACAACCCGTGAATGCAGACAGCATCAGTGCTGTTGATAGACTTGGATGTAACAACGAAAATCAAGTCGTTTACCTGAATCAGTTTTCTTCTTTAGGAGACGGTTGGTTCTTGCCGATATTTCCCAGTCAAGCCACGGTGGGTGGGGGTCTCACCATTACAGCTACTTACGAAGGCAAGACCTACAATTTCACTGGTGACTATCCCCCTGTTGGAACAGACTGCGTAACATTGAGTGTTCCATCTGGAAATGTAAGTTCTCCAACTGTCATGAACGGGAGTGGATCTTATTGCTCGCAGACTATGGTATCGAATACAAGCTCGATGGTGACTACGACATGTACTGCAGGTTACGTCAATGGAACTTGCGAACTAATGACCACCACCATCACGAACTTATTCGATGGTGCTTCCTACTGTTTGGGTTCTAACGAATGCAGTACTCTGGATCCACCAACTGCCGCAAATCCGAATATCGAAAATGCGTCTGGTGGTAATCTTACGTTTAGATTTTCATCGAGCAATGTTCAGCTTCAGGTTGTTCAAACGCAGGGCTGTGCAAGTTCCGTCTCCTCTTGTACGCACAACGATCTTGCAATTGTACTTCAAACTAGTTCTCAATGTTCGGAATCTGGAAGTACAACGTTATGCACATTTGTAACCGATGGGATCTCCTTACCGTCGGTTTCTGCAACTGGTAATTACGTAGAAATCAATCTAAGTTATGGGCTCTCAGCTAACCAGACTTTGGGATCGGAAACTTACTACTTGGCTGTTAAGTGATTCAAGGGTATTGTCCGCGATCCGGAGAAATGTCCTCATCGCCGTAGTCACGATCTTGGCGCTTGTCTTTTCTGTCGTTATTTACACGAGA
>JASHXQ010000130.1 GCA_030043455.1 Nitrososphaerales archaeon
GCTCACATCAGGGAGCTGGTCCGCTCAGGAGCTAATACTGTAGCTCGCAACCCCGGAGAGGTCGAAATTGGATGCGTCCCGGGAACGATTATCTCCAGGGATCGAAATGCTGCGTTGGAGCTCGCAAGGAAAGCCAGCGCTGTCTACCTCCCGTACCTCGATCCGATGACAGAATACGTGGGAGTTTCGAAAGAGGAGGTTGAGGCAGTGAGAGAAGCGCTTGCCAAGAACGACCTTGAAGAAGCTGCCGCCCAGGTCTCGGACAAGGCCGTAGATTCTTTCAAATTATGGGGCACGCCAGAGGACATTGTCGAAAAGGTGCTCAAAATGCTGGACTCTGGAAGAGGTGCGGACCGAATAAATTTTGGTTTTGGACGCGGAGAGGGGGACATGGAGAGCATGGAACTCCTTGGAACGGAAGTACTGCCCCGACTCCGAGAAATTCTATGAAGCATTCGGGTTAGGCGATCCTGGCTAAACCATACCCCAAGCCCACGCAGACCACGGTCACCACTGCCCAGCTAACAATGAGAACCCCGATTTCCCGGGTGTTTAGAACCCAGGGTCTGCGAGAGACTCCCGCTCCGAGCATCCCGCCGATTACGACTTGGGTGAGCGATACCGGAATGGAAAACAAAGTCAAAATCAGAATTATGATCGCCGCCGCAAGCATGGCCGAGAAAGTTTTGATCTGGCTCAGTCCGACAATTTTCTCGCCTACTACCTCTGCCAGCTTTTTTCCAAACAGTACTATGCCGAGAGTGGAAGCACCGAAGATAATGAGATCGATGAGATCCAAAATCAGTCGACTCGAGGAACCAATAATTGTGAAAGATTCGAGGACTCCTAGGTTGTTTCCACCTAGCATAAATGATACAAAGAAAACTGTAATGGCCAGTATTATCCGGTTTTGCCTGACTACCGCGACTAGAGGCTTTGACCGTTCAATTCGCAACACGAGATCGTAAAGTACGAAGCTCAAGAATGCACAGCCAAAGGGAACGACGATCCACGAACCAATGATTTCTACCATAGTGGCAGAACTAACAATGGATCCTTGAGCCAGGGCAGCACCCACGAACGCTCCGACTGTGCAGTTCGAGAGGCTTACGGGCAGTCTGAAGAGCGTCAGAAGCAGTAGCATGATTAAGGTCACGCCGATCGCGGAAAGTACCCCGGACGTTGACAGATTTCTTGCCACCAGTTTACCCAGGATCGATGTGGACATTGAAGGACCAAGGACCACAAAGCCGGCGAGGAAACCGGTCACCGTGAGAAAAAGTGCGAGAGAGTACGATACGAGGTTGGACAAGGTACCTGTGGTGAGCCCGGAGTTGTTCCAACCAAAGACGAAGGCCAGTAAAGACAGCAGCAGGTACAGCGGGACAGCCGGTGCCGTTACGAATACCCCTTTGCGATGAGGATCACGAGATGGTCAGATGCAATCTCGGAATAATCTGCAATGTCATCTGCCATGTGGAGAAAATCCGAGAGGGCGATGATGTCCAAAGAATTGGCATTGATCTCATTTTTGAAAAGATGTCGGACGATCTCGTGGTGAATATCATCAGCGTCAGTTTCCTTCTCGTCGATCTTCTCAGCGAGGGAAAGAACCTCTTCTTTGTTTTTCTCCAGCGCATAGATGGCATCTTTCAAAAGTTCGTTGGCGCTGATGCAGGTAGAGAGAAAGCCTTCGACGTCTCCCTGGAAAAAATAATCAATCACCTCCCTCGGCTCCTGTAAGTCATGGAAGACAAGAGAGCAACGCTTGCTCGCGTCAGCAATGTTGACGATCATCTCGGAAACAGATAGCAGGTCCTCGCGAATTCCGCCAAAGAAGGACCCGGTACTCAGCTGTCTTACTAGGCTTCGATACTGCGAGTACGCCTTCGTCTTAAGATCGTCGATGATCGAAAACTCGCGATCCATCCCTTCGTAATCGTACTCTTTGAGTAACTCCACCTGTTTCAGCAGTTCTTGAGCAGACTGTATGGAAAGGTCAACGAGGCTCACGACCTGATCGATGATTTCGCGTTCCCCACTGCTAAAAAAACTGAAAAGATCTGAGATGGGCATGAGTGCTCTAAAGCTTGCGAGTGTAGAGGCTGAGGATTCTTTCGGCGGTGGCTTTCTGAATCCGGGGAATCCCCGGGGCTTTGATTAGTAATCCAGAGACTTTGCGCGGATCCTTTCCGGGGTCTAAAATGTCAAATGCAACTTCCTCGTCGATGATCACCATCCCTCCGACTCCCGCCGTTCCCCGGAAACCCATCATGATTTTCTCATCGTAGGGCTGCAACTTAGATTCGAGCGTTTGGAGGGTCTTGATCGTTCTGAACTCGATAATCGACTTGTCTTCTTCGGAGGTAAGGTCGCTCAGCGTCAGCATCGGCCGGACCATGCACACAGGTCGCACCTTAACTCCTCTACGCGATGCCGCTTTTAGGGCAGATTTCACCGCCACCAGGTACTTAGGCGGGTAGCCGCCGATGGAAAAAACATCGGACTTTGCCGAGTAAATCAGTTCAGCGAGCCTTCGTCTGACACCCTGCTCTCCCCGTACCATCCAGGCGTAGGCCTCAGAATTTCCAACCTCATCGTTTTCGTCCTGCGCCTGTTCTTCCTGTTTTCTCTCGAGCACGCTCAGCGCCTCCTTTGCCTCTTTCTGGTAGCTTTCGAGGAGATGCTCCACGACCCCCTTGGCTCCTATCGCCCGGTAGAGTGTGGGTCGCCCCTTTTGCACCTCGACCATCCCCCGGGAAACCAGCCGCTCCAGGGATTCGTACGCCTTGTTTCTTGGAATCTCCGCAAAACGGTGAACGTCAGATGCACCCACCGGCCCGAGAGCAATCAGGGCATCGAGAGCTTTTGCCTCATTTGTGTTCAAACCGAGCTTAGAAAGGTGCTCCACGGATGGCGAAACGGTGCTCATGATGTTACCTCTGAGGTAACACCATAGTTATTAGATTTTCAACTTCTTCGGCTATTTCAGAGTGATTCGCAGATGAATAGCGAAAAGAGAAATCGAAGCGGGCCGTCGAGATTTTGGATCCTTGTTCCGATAATCGGCGTCCTAGTAGTAGCTGGGCTGGCGGCGGCCTTCTTTTTTTACGGGCCACCTGCAGTCAGAGATTATCCAGGATACGGGTGGTGGTTCCCCTTCCCGTTCTTTTTCATAATTCCGGTATTTTTCCTCATCTTTTTCGGTCTACGATGGTTCTGGTGGGGAGGGTGGGGTTGGGGCGGTCGATGGTATTATGACCAGTACGATGACCACGCGATGGAAATTGTGAAGGAGAGATTTGCACGCGGGGAAATCACCAAGGAACAGTACGAGCAGCTGGCCAAAGATTTGGAGAGCCACTGAGGAGAGACAGGGTGGAAGCATGTCCCAAATTTCAAATGAAAGTGTTAGCCTCCCACCTCTCTACTTCCCGAAAGCACTGAAGGGACTATTGAAGGATAAAGTGGGAATCGTGACTGGAGCAAGTCGGGGAATTGGGGCGGCCGCGGTGTGGGCTCTCGCTGAAGCTGGTGCAAAAATCGTCCTTGCTGCCAGAAATTCAGATCAGTTGGAGATTCTTGCGAGATCAATCAACCGGGAATACGGAAGTGACATTACTCGAGCTATAAGGACGGACGTGACAGACCCGCTCGCCGTCCAAAATCTCGTTCACGAGACGATCAATACTTACGGTCGGATGGATTTTGCGTTCAACAACGCAGGCGATGGCCACATGCCAGCTCCTCTATCTGACGTATCACTCCAAGATTTCGAACGGGCGATCAAGACAAACATCATTGGTACCTTTCTCTGTCTCAAGTATGAAATCCCCGAGATGCTGAAAACTGGCGGTTCAATTGTCAACATGTCTTCTACGGCTGGAGTGCATGGCGTCAAGGGAATCGGCGGATACGTGGCAGGCAAGCACGGAATCATCGGACTGAGCCGGGCAGCGGCTCTGGATTATGCAAGACAAAATGTCCGTGTTAACGTGATAGCGCCAGGACCGATCCTTACCGAAAGAGTTGTCAGATACCGCGATCAGGCGGCCCAAGCAGTTCCCATGGGCAGAGTTGGAAATCGGGAGGAGGTTGGAACTACAGTGGTTTGGTTGTGTTCGGAGCTCTCGTCTTTTGTTACTGGCGCGGTGATCCCCGTCGACGGCGGAAGACTCGCCGGGGACTGGTTCTAACCGGCGGAGTGTCACCCTCGAGGTAACACCACGGATAATAGACGTCAGGATTTCCACGAATGGTAAGAGGTAAGATGCAAATGATCGAAATTACCAAAACTCAGGAAGTCTCTGCACCAGAGAACAAGGTCTGGAAACTGATTGGCGATCTGGAAGGCGAGCAGAAGTACTGGGCCGTTCTACGAAACGTAAAGATCCTGAAGAGGAAGGACGACTTTACTGTGGAGCGAGAAGCCACCATCAAACGGGGACCGATGGGCGAGGCAAAGAGCTTCCAGGTTCTGAAGCTCGATCCAGAAAAGAAAGTGAGCACCCTTACCATGACCAAAGGCCCGATGCTCGGGGAGAGGAAAATCGCACTCACTCACTTAGACAGCGGAAAGAGGACCAGAATCGAGGTCCAATGGCACTTTGAGCTCAAGGGCATTCCCGGTTTCGCCCAGGGTTTTGTGAAGGACAACATCTCCGAGGTAACAGAGACAGCCCTAGCCGAGATCGCCACAGACGCTGCATCGGAGAAGTAAAACTCCTTGGTTACCCAACAGCTACAGTTGAATCCCAAGAACACGAATGATTACAGAAAGGCAGGCATCCTCTTTTCCTTTGGAGGTCTCTTCTTTCTCCTGCTGAACACCGCCTCAGAGTCCCTTTATCCAAACTTCAGCATGCTCAATAACGCGATGAGCGACATGGCGGCGCTAGGAACCCGTACCACACTGATTGAAGAGACGGCTATTTTTGGCGTTGCTCTTTCCTGGATCGTTGGGACTTACTACCTGTACCGAAAGACTGGACAAATAGGGCTTCTGATCCTGAATTGTTCTTCCTGGTGCCGGCTTCCTGCTTGCAGGCCTCTCTCCTGAAAATGTAAATCTCGTGATCCATTCGATCGGTGCTCTTCTCGCCTTTCCATTCGGCGCGATTGCGATATTTCTGAGCTACAAATTCATCCGCTCGGATTTTCGGTATTTCTCGTTGGCGCTGGGCGTCCTCAGCGTGGCAGCAACCTTGGTCACTTTCTTAGGGCAACGCATCGTTGGCCCATGCGGCACCTGCGTGGGAAAAACTCCAGGCTATGTACAGAGTTTGACGCAACTCGGTCTCGGGCTCGGTGGATGGGAGAGCATGATCATTTACCCTCTACTGATCTGGCTCATAGGCTTTGGGAGCTATCTGATGGCTCAAGGGAAGTCGGGAGCGTTTCCTACCCGGGCTTGATCCAGACAGGACTTCCTCTGGAAAATAATCTCGTCGCTACTGCTATGATTGTTACGATGGCCAGCGCGATTACAAGGGGATAATCCACTGAGACATAGAGGATCAAAACCGCCCCTACCAGAGCTCCCACAAACATCGACGCGATCGAAAGCAACCGGCGGCCCAATCTCGATCCGGTACCGCCAGCCAGGCTACTATCTGCCCCGATACCAGTGATGGTCAGCGTGAGCACGGTGGTGGTAAGATCTGGCACGGCGAGCTTCCTGGCCGCTGCGTTTTGAATTCCCATGGAGATCGCGAGAGCGATGATCACCCCGTAACTGACGATCTCCGGAAGGGGTCTTGCGGCAAGTGTTACGAGAAGAACGGCAATCCCAATGAGCAGGATCTTCAGTACGGCCGAGTAGCCGAGGATGAGCCCGCGATGGTGGGCGATGTGAGCATGCATCCAGCCACTGCTGAAACTTCCAACAATAAAGGCGGCTATAGCTGCAAGCGAAAATCCCACCGAGAAACCCTTCGCTCCAGCTAGGGCAAACGCGAGAAAGACGACATTGCCAGTCATGTTGGCGACGAACACGTGTCCCAGCACTAAGTAACTGAAGGAATCGACCAAGCCGGTAACGATCGTCAGACCTAGCAAGAGAGGGGGAAGCGGCCCATCCTTACTGCTGAGCGAAGGATAGAGCGTCTCGCGGACTTCAGTGAAAAAGGAAGCCATGCAAGTTACCGGATCATCGGTGGACGACTGAGAGCTAGATAAATTTCTCCTTGCGGGAATGAAGCTCCTTTCCCGAATTGAATCAGGGAAAAGAAATCTTTTCCAACTTGCGATCGAAGGAAGGCATAATAGCTATTTTTCGTCACTGTCTACCTTGACTTGACCAGTAGAGAGTACAAGCACATCGAAACCAAATTGATTCATGCGGGCGAGCCCACTCCGAAAATTCTCGGGGCAGTCAATGTACCGATCTTTCAGTCGGCAATGTTCGAAACACTCGGTGAGAAAGATTACGACAGCGTCCGGTATATTCGCCTAAACAATACTCCCAACCACCAGGCACTTCGTGAAAAGCTGGCTGCATTGGAAAATGCTGAGGATGCTCTTGTGACTGCAAGCGGCATGGCCGCGATTTCTACAACGCTTCTCACGTTCCTCTCAAAAGGAGATCATCTGCTTGCGCAGAACTGCCTGTACGGCGGTACGCATGAGTTCGTGATGAGAGATCTCGAGGGGTTTGGCATATCTCACGACTTTATCGATCCGAACGATCCGGCTGATTGGGAAAGAAAGATCCGGCCGAGCACGAAGGCGATCTACGTCGAGGCTATGACGAATCCTCTTCTGGAAGTCGCGGATCACAAACGAGTAGTAGAATTTGCAAAATCCAAGAAATTAATTTCGATCATCGATAATACCTTTGCAACCCCGATTAACTTCCGTCCGCCCGAGCTGGGTTTTGATCTCTCGCTGCACAGTGCTACCAAGTACCTCAACGGGCACTCTGACATTGTTGGGGGCGCTATAATCGGTAGAGCTGAGCTGGTTGGAAAGATAAAGCACCGTCTGAATCATCTCGGGGGAAGCATGGATCCCCACGCCTGCTTTTTGCTCCACCGGGGAATGAAGACCCTCGCCCTGCGGATGCGCCAGCACAACGAGAGCGCCCTAAAAATCGCCGAGTTTCTGGAAGGCCATCCGGCGGTGACAAGAGTAAACTATCCCGGTCTCGAAAGCCACCCGCAACACTCTCGAGCCAAAGAGCTCTTCAGCGGTTACGGCGGGATGATGAGCTTCGAGCTCGTGGGAGGCCAGGAAGCTGCGAATCGTCTCCTGAAGAATGTCACCATCCCGATTACAGCACCGAGTCTCGGCGGCGTGCAAAGTCTGATCACTATTCCGGCCACGACATCGCACGCAGGAATGACAAGAGAAGACCGATTGGAACTGGGGATAACTGACGGGCTGATTCGCTTCTCGGTCGGAATCGAAGCTATCGAAGATCTGATCGATGATCTCAAACAGGCGCTCGAAGTCTCGAGTACTCCTAAGCTAGCTGCCTAGTTTCCAGTATTGCTCTAACTATCTTCCAGAGTGAAGAACTTTCCGGGATTCAAAATATTGTTCGGATCCCACTGCTTCTTCAAGAGTCTCATGAGGTCAAGCACTTCCTTCCCGTTGCTTTTCCGGAGCTGGGCTTCTGCAAAGGTAATCTTCTGTTCTCCCACCCCGTGCTCCCCTGTAACAGATCCACCAACTTCAATCGCGTAGTTGCAAATATCTGCGAACGCCTCATCAGCGATCTCCTTTGTACTGTCATCGAAAAGTATGCTCGGGTGTATATTGCCGTCGCCGGCGTGCCCCCCGGTAGGGATGCGTAGCCCGTATTTCTTGGAAATTTCTTTAACGAACTGGAGATAGTTCACAAGCTTGTCGATCGGCACTACCACGTCCTCGGTATGGATCGACGTACCGAGCGACTTCAGCCCCATGTAGTTGAGCATCCGTGAGTTATACAATCGCTCCTCGTCGGCGTCGTCCTTGGCTATGTAATTACCTGAGGAGCCGCACTCTTCACAGATTTTCAGGAGCTCCTTCAACCGGGAATCTGTTTCGATGAATAGAATCGCCTCGCCCTCGGGAACGCCCAATTCAAAAGCTTCGTTGACCGAGTGCATCGTGTCCCTATCCATGAATTCGAGAAGAATGGGCTGGATGCGATTCTCCCGGAGTTTCTGGATCGCTTTTCCAGCGGACTCCCAGTCATCGAAAAAGACGAGCAGCCGCTTGTGGTCAGCATTTTTGGCCGGCAAGGGAGTGATCTTCACCCAGGCTTCCGTGATCAATCCAAGTGTACCTTCGCTACCACACATCAAGTGGACGAAATCGTAACCCACGCGATTTTTGGGGAGGGGTTCGCCGAATTTTACCGTAGCTCCATCCGCGAGGACCACTCTCACCGACATTACCCAATCTTTGACCGTACCGTACCGGAAACACTTCATTCCGCCGGAGTTTTCCGCGATTGCTCCACCAATAGTACACCACGGAGTGCTCCCCGGATCCGGGGGAAAGAAAAATCCGAATTTCTTCAGCTCCTCGTTAAGATCCTCCAGAACCACCCCGGCTTCCGCATGAGCGTACCAGTTTACGGTATCGATCTTGACGATCTTTTTCATTCTGGTGAAATCGATCACGAGCGCGCCGTGGGCCGAGGATGCGCCAGTGAGACTTGTCCCAGCACCCCGGCCGACGATCGGAGTTTTGGTTTCGCTCGCCCACCCTACAATTTTCGCTACCTGTTCCGTGGACTCGGGGCGCAGCACCATTAGAGGTTGCGACGGGTAATCCGCCATGTCCTTGAGGTAATCCTGAATTTTCTCCTCGTTGGTCACTCCAGGTCGGAGGATGTTTTCCTCCCCCAGAAGATCCGTGAAAAACTCGAGTGACGACTTCAATCTGATCTTTTAACTTTGGAACTATTCCTTTTTCAAGTACTCTGCGAAGAACTTGGCGATCTCGGTGTAGCATTTCACCCGGTTCGGAAACTTCATCACGTCGTGGCCCTCGTCCTGAAAGAGTAAATAATTCACAGGGATTCCCCGGGATTTTAGTCTCTCCGCTACGTCGCGCGTCTCGGCTTCTACGACTCTCGGATCATTTTTACCCTGGATGAGCATCATGGCACATTTTACCTCATCTATGTACGTTGAA
Source organism: Nitrososphaerales archaeon (assembly GCA_030043455.1). Next base: position 9,130 of record JASHXQ010000130.1, read on the forward strand.
GGGGATCGTTCCACAAACAAATCCCGGTTAGTCACAGGATCTCCCAGTGAAAGCGCGAAGATGTTCCTCCATGTTTCAGGGAGCCGTTCCATGAAACTGATCAGGTTATAGGGGCCGAACATATCCACGCCCGCCTTCCACAGATCGGGGTGTCGCGAAACGAGGGTGAGGGTCATGTAACCGCCGTACGAGCGGCCGATCACGCCCCGGCGAGTGGAGTCGACCCGAGGTTCGGATTTTTCCAGCATCTTCAGACCCTCCACCTGATCTAGGCGATCCTTGCCTCCCCAGTCGTGGTCCACCATCTTCATGAACCGCAGACCGTACCCCGTGCTGCCCCGTACGTTAGGGACGAATACTGCGAAACCGTGAAGAGTCAGATACTGAATCAGTGGCATGGAAAACCAGGTGAAATCCGGACGCTCCTGACCCTGGGGGCCTCCGTGGACGTAGAGGATGAGAGGGTAGGGCGGAGTTAAAGCTAGATTTTCAGCCGGCAAATACAACCTAGCGCTGATTCGCTCACCATCAAAACTCGCGTAGCTCTTATCCTCTCCTTTCGAAAGAAGGTTTTGGGGGATGCCTAACACTCGCTCCATCGATAGTGGTGTATACGTCATTTTTCCCCGGACGACTTCTGTCAAGTAGAGCTGAGAAGGTTCCACCGCAGTGGTAAACGAAAAGGCGTAACCACGAACACCAGATTTTTTCTTGGCTGATGAAACCCAGGGTTTGAATCCCAGAACGACACCCTGGGCTACCGGCTGTTTTCCAACGATAGTACTTTCTAGAATAAAGTCATTAGTTGCTTTCCCGGAGGACTTGCTAACTTTCCGTACAAATCTACCTTCGTAAATCCAGCTGCACCCGTCGATGTTGTATCTCAGGAGGTAGCGATCGCCATCGATTTTCTCCACATCCTCCAGCTCGCCCACCCCCCGATGCTTCGTGCCATGCACCGTAACTTTCTCAAGTACAGACGGATTCGCGAAATCCAGATAGGCCAAAGATCCGCTGTCGTCCATGAGAGTCGTTCGGAACAGCAGGCCTTTGTCGCCTTCCACGAAATTACAGGTGTTAATCCCGGAGGGTGGATACTCTTTACCCGCCTCACGCTTTTCCAGAGGCGTGCCGAAGAGGAGCTGCCGCTCTCCTCCGCCATCCTTCCAAAGGTAGAGCACGTTGTCGGCTGCTGTGTACCCATCTACAAGTACCACCTTGGAGTTAGTGCGGTTCTTACCTGCGGGATAGTTGAGGTACTTGCTCCTCCCAAGAGAAGTTTCCTTGCCGGTCTTCAGGTTGTGGCGGATGGCTTCGTACTCTCCCGACTTGCGGTCGTCCCGGACAAAGTACGCAACGCAGGCGACTCTATCATAGTTGGTGCAGCCCAGCTGTTGATTCGCATACTTTTCCCCAAAGACCCTCTCCGGGATTCCACCTTCTAGAGGAATCAGTGAAGGCTGATAGTTTTCGTCGCCGTCGTGGTCGATACCGACGAGGATTTTTTGGATCGCTGGAAAGACAACAAAGGACTCCCCCAGCATCAGGTGAGGGTTCTGGAGTGCAATTCCCGGAGGTAGGAGGAGCTCCGGAAGGCTTCCCTTCTTTTTCATCCGGTACAGACTGAGCTGCCCGCTCATGTTGCTCAAGAAGTAGACGTGGTCGTCTACCAGCTGCGGTGAGAGCATATGCCTCGCAGAAAGTAGCGATTCAATCGGGAAGGAGCGACCGATTTGCATGCGGACTGTTTGAAATTTGGTTATGATTTAAGACTACGCGATTTCGCCCGTTCCCGTCACAAGTTGTTGGAATCCCTATCAGAACAATCGGGCAACTCTAACAGAGTAAGCCTTGAGAAAGCAAGGCTTAGCTGTTTCACTCGCTTTGAAACGTTACAAATAAAAACGAAAATCTGATCTTGATCGAAGATCAGAAATTGTCGTTCATAATGAAACTGGCCATTGTTCTATCCATTTTCTTGTATATTGTAACTCTTCACTAGATCATCGGACGGAAAATCAATGACAGTTGCTGGGCGAAATCCTAGAAGTTACGAACGCTCCGAGAATGAAGGTGGTATCTCTTTGATCGTGACCGGAATTATCGTTTTTACAGTCAGCATTTTGATCATGTTATTCTTCTACGCGACTTGCATGACTTCTGGTGTTCCGGATTTTCTCTCAAGCACATGTGATGAATATCCTATTTTCGTGCTTCCGATTCTTGTTATGATTGGAGCTTCCGGAATTGCTATCACGACGAGCGGATTAATCTCTCGCAACAAGTAAGGGCAGACGTAAGATTCTCTCACCCGGAACTGGTCACTGTTTTCCTGGAAACAAATCATCCGAAGAATTGGCAGAACCTGCGAATTTTGCTCAATTGGACAATGAATTGGACTAATCTCGATCCAGAGAGATTCAAACCGTCAATGGCCATTGTAGGCACAGATGTGGATCAACCTCGTAGGGGCCTCCTCGTCTTTTAGGGCAATTTATCTCAATTTGATGTTTATAAAAAAGGAATCCGAAACGAGAGCTGGAAATATTCCTTTCTAATCACTCGCTCGGATTGTTGCAATACCTTTTAGCCGATTTTCAGTTCGACACTCTTGGACTATTGTGGCGCCGGTGCGGGAGTCTTGAGCTTGAAGGTAGCTGTCCCTCGCCGTTCATATTGGACGCCCCTGATGAATTCTAGGCGGTCGCAGAGACTGGCATCGCTGTAGCAGGCATGGTGCCGAAGGCGTCTTTGAGTTTCTGCTCCTGGTCTGCGGACAGCGAGGTCCTCAGAACCCTCGGGTGTAGCGGAACAAGCATGGGAACCACTCTGTCAATCTTGACATCGTCCGCCAGAATGAAAAGAGCCGAGTCGCCCGGCTGGATGGCTTGCTCGATCTGCTTCATGAAATCCTTGCTGATTCCATAGTTGGCAAAGTGCCCGAAAATCGCTCCACCCACAGCACCGACGACTACCCCCACCACCGGCACCAGAAAGATCAGCCCGATGAGCAGCCCCCAGAAGGCTCCACCCAAAGCGGCTATTCCGGTAAACCTTGGTTCCTGTTTTATTTTGACCTGGCCGTCGGCTTTCCTCACGACTGAAACTACCTGATCCAGTTTGAGCACGTACTGCTTGTCGAGTTCGATTAGTTTGTCCCTTGCGGTCATCGCTGTGTCTTCTCCGTCGAAGGCTAGAACTAGCATATCCCTCATTTCTCCATCCACCTCTCCTCCACGATGAGATTACCTCGTGGTGAAACCGCCAGCGAGTTCTATTTACCAATTTGGGAAAGTGTTATACTAGAAGATTCTACCAGCATGAAAGCCCAATCCTGCCCTAGTTCGTTATTCGAACAGTATCTAGCTTGAATGCCCTAACACATGCTCGTGATAGTGCTCCACGGGCATCAGCGAACTAAAAGCCCGTTGCACCACTTCATTCATGGCAGGATGGATATGGATCGCTTCCTCGATGATCTCGGCACTTCTGGTAGGGGAGTACATCACGTTAATGATCTCCTGAATCAAGACTGAAGCCTGGGGTCCAATAATGTGTGCGCCGACAATTTCGTTCGTCGCCCCATTCACGATTACCTTTACGAAATAATCTTTCACATTCATCGCTTCTCCCTTGGCGGTGTTTTCGTAGAGATAATAGCCCACTAGCACGTTATCCGTCCCGAGTTTGTCCACAGCTTCCTTTTCCCGCATGCCCACGCTTGCAATCTCCGGATAGCAGAAGACAGCATGCGGAACGGCGTGGTAGTCCACCTTTACCTTCTTCTTCAGGATCGCGTTCAGGTAGGCGATCTCTGATTCATAGTTTGCCATGTGCCGGAAGAGATACCGCCCCTGCGCATCTCCGAAAGCCCAGACATTGGGTTGCGAGGTCTGGAGGTAGTCATCCACCTGAATCCAGCCTTCATTCGTTGTTTTCACTCCCCCCTTTTCCGGGTGGAGGATATCGCTCACGGGCCCCCTTCCGCATGCGAGCATGATTTCCTCAGCCTCGATTTGCACGGTTTCTCCAGTGTCCCTGTTTCGGGCGAGGAGCTGCTTACCCTCCGGGGTTTTCCTTGCCTCGATGACCTCGTGATTTGTGATCAGTTTCAGGTGTCTGTTGAATTCTTTTTTTGCGAGTTCAGAGACTTCCGGCTCTTCCTCCGGGAGAAAGTAGGGATT
>JASHXQ010000131.1 GCA_030043455.1 Nitrososphaerales archaeon
GGGGTTACGGCAGACTCGATGGTATGGGAGCAGATCCGGCTGCAATGATTGACTCTTTGACCAAATTGATGAAGCTTCCTGGCTCGACGGATGTTTATCCCGGACATGGTCCCTTTACGAAAATCGAGGCGGAGTCCAGGATCAACGAAGAAATCAAACAAGAGAACCTCCAGTAAATCCATTGGTTTGTTCGTTGAAGATTATCGAAACCTAAATTAGACCTAGTGACGATTTTACTAACGGTCTTTAGCCGTTTGCCCCGAAAAAAATTCAACCGGGAAGAAGCAGACAAGCTCTGGAAGAACTACACCTCTGAGCTTGTGAACTCCATTAACGAAACTGAGAAAGAAGGCTTGGAAAAAGGCTACTCGTCTTACGAAATAGAGGTTCTGTGGCAGTCGAAGGTCAAGACACGCGTAGAAAAGGAAGCGCCGAAGAAAAAAGAATCAGAGAATTCGTAGTTCTCCGGGCGAGATGCTAGAAGCCCTTTTAGAGTATTGGATCGCCTAAAGGTTTGTTTTGGAGCGACTGTCCGATCGGGTCGCAAAAGTGCCCAAATCCGGGATCCGGGAGATCTTCGATCTCGCCGAGTCCATGAGAGGAGTTATCAACCTCGGCATTGGTGAGCCAGATTTCGACGCTCCGAAGTTCGTGAAATCTGCTGCGGAAACGGCCATCAAGGCCGGTTTGGGAAAGTACACCCCCAACGCCGGAATTTTGGAGCTCCGCGAAGAAATTGCTAAGAAACTAAAACACGAAAATGCAGTCTCGGTCGATCCCAGGTCTGAAGTGGTAGTAACCTCCGGGGCAACCCAAGCTATCTTCGTAGCTATGGCTTGTCTCCTGAATCCCGGAGACGAAGTCTTGGTTCCGACGCCTGCCTTTCCGGCCTATCGCTACGCCGCCAATCTTGTAGGAGGAATCTGTCGAGACGTGCCTTCAATAGAAAGCGAAGGGTTTGCTCCGGACTTCGGAGCTCTGGAAAAGGCCTGCACGTCCAGAACCAAGGTTCTGGTTATTAATTCTCCCAGCAATCCTACCGGGGCTGTCCTGCAAAAGAGATCAATCGAAAGAGCTTGTGAATTAGCCGCGTCGAAAGATCTTGTCTTGATCACGGACGAGATTTATGAGAAATTTCTCTATGATGGCTCGAGTCATTTCAGTGCGGGATCCTTGAACGAGTTTCACAATAGGATAGTGACGATCAATGGCTTTGCAAAGACGTATGGAATGACTGGATGGCGTCTGGGCTACGCGGCTGGTCCTTCCGAGATCATTAACGCAATGATCAGATTCAATATGTACAACGCAGTGTGCGCCACTTCTTTTGTCCAATATGCCGGGCTAAAAGCTCTCCAGCATCCCATCGCCTTTTTCAAGCCGATCCTCGCTCGTTATCAGGAAAAGCGGAAAATCGTCTGCGATTGGCTGGATCGGAATGATTGGGAATTTCAGAAACCTGAAGGTGCGTTTTACATCTTCCCAAAGTTGCCCGAGGCCTTTCGGAGTAGCTCCACAGATTTTCCGATTAAGCTGCTCCAAGCTCAAAGGGTGGCAACTATTCCGGGACCGTCCTTTGGGGAAGGAGGTCGGGGCCACATTAGAGTTTCTTACTCTCTCGATAAGTCCAGTCTCCGTGCCTCTTTATCAAGAATCAAACGATTTACGGAGAAGAATTCCGCTTCTTGATGATTTCAGTTAAATGGTGCAAGCGAAACTCTGCCAGAGATGATACTTTCAAAGGAATAGAATTATGAGGCCAGTATTCGGAAGATACCGAAAATGAGCGAAGCCGCCTCGATCTTGAGGGAGTCCAACAATCCTGGGGCGGGGATCCGGTGGAAGCTAGAAGATGTCCTTCCAACCATTTCAGGAAGGATCTTTCAATCCACAGTCCTAGATGCGCTGGAAGGTCGACTTGTCGAATTTGAGAACTCCAGGGGTGAGTTAAGCTCGAACGTCGCCCCTAGTCGGTTCAAGGAATTACTTGGAGATTATGAAGAGATTAGCCGAATTCTCGCCAAACTGGGAGACTATGCCTACATGTATTTCTCGGAGAACACGAAGAACCAGGATGCGAGGACCTTCAAATCCAGAGTGGAAGAAATCGAAGCAGATGCTGCAAACCGCGTCCTCTTTTTCGAGCTCTGGTGGAAATCCCTCGACTACCAGAGCAGTTCTGCTCTAATGGCTTCCTCGGGAAGCTATTCGTATTATCTACGTCATCTGGACCTGACAAAACCCTATACTTTGGAGGAGGGAGTAGAGCAGGCGATCAACCTCAAGGACGTAACGGGAAAAGTGGCTCTGCTCCAACTTTATCACCAAATCAGGGACTCCTTCAGTTATGATGTCGTACTTTCTGGAGGCCCCAGAAAAGTTTCCGAAGAACAGGTGCGCGATCTCTACTATAGCCAGGATAAAGGGGAACGAGCTGCCGGTTACCAAGCGTCTCTTCGCAAGTTTGAAGCCAACAAAGACATTCTAGGGGAAATCTACAAGTCATTAGTGTCAGACTGGCGCAACGAAGGAATCAAGCTCCGCAAATACAGAAGCCCTGTTTCTGTCCGAAACATTGCAAACGACGTGCCAGATGAAGCGGTCAACGCCCTCTTGTCGGTTTGCAAGGAAAACGCTCTGCTGTTTCAGAGGTATTTTCGATTCAAGGGAGATGTGTTAGAAATACCGGACATGTCGAGGACGGATGTCTATGCGCCACTCCCTATCGTAGCGGAACAAACTTTCTCTTGGAAAGAAGCAAAAGATCTGGTGCTAGTCACCTTCGAAGCTTTTGATCCAACTTTTGCGGCTATGGCCGCCAACGTTTTTGATCATTATCATATCGATGCTGAACCTCGAGAAGGTAAGCTCGGGGGCGCTTACTGCATGAGCGTTACCCCAGATATCGTTCCTTACATACTCATGAGTTACACCGGTAAGCCAAGAAGCGTCTCGACTCTGGCTCACGAATTAGGGCATTCGATTCACTCCCAATTCTCTGCCCGGAAAAACTCCAATCAACTCGTCTTTGAAGCTCCATTACCGTTGGCCGAAACTGCGTCGGTTTTTGCTGAAATGCTTCTCGTGGATCGGTTGCTATTGGACGCTCCCGAGAAGACAAGGAAGGGCATCCTTGTGGACTTGATGAACGACAGCTATGGGACGATCATGCGTCAAGCCTTTTTCGTACTTTTCGAGCTGGAGGCGCATGAAAAGATTGCGAGGGGGGTGACTGTAGATGAGCTATGTGATGTATATCTACAGAATCTTCGAGATCAGTTCGGGCATTCGCTGATTGTCCCTGAAGAATTCAAAAACGAATGGTTGTCGATCCCACATATCTATCAAAGTCCTTTCTACTGCTATTCGTACGCCTGGGGTAACCTTCTTGTAATGGCACTCTACAGCGAATTCAAAAAGGAGGGGGCTGCCCAATTCGCTCCCAAGTACATCCGGCTCTTATCGTATGGAGGCTCGGAGCAACCCGAAAAAATCTTGAATGAAGCTGGGTTCGATATCCGGTCAAAAAGTTTCTGGCAGAGTGGTTTTGATCAACTGGGCGAAATCATCTCCGAACTGGAGAAATCATGATCCTGTTCCCTCGGTTCAAGGTGCCTTCTTCTTAGGTGGCATGCATTAGTTGGCGGATTCGAAGTTTATCTGGAAACCTACACCAGAGATTTTGGAACATTCCAACGTGGCGAGGTTCATCAGGTACGCTGGCTGCAAGGACTTTAGAGAACTTCTCTCGAAATCCACGCAGGATTTGGAATGGTTCTGGAATGCCATTTCTTGCTATCTCAAAATCAACTGGAATCAGCCGTACTCCAGGGTTATGGAAACTTCATCAGGGATTCAATGGACAAAGTGGTTTGTAGATGGCAAGCTGAATCTTTGCGAGAATTGTCTTGATGTTCCCTCACGATCACAACCCTCTAAGATTGCTTTGCTTTCAGAAGAGGAGTCGGGACAAACTCAGGCTCTGACCTATTCCGAGCTTCTCTCAATTACTGATAAAATCGCGAATGCCCTAAGAGGCGATTTGAAAATCTGCAAGGGGGAAAAGGTGGGGCTGTATATGCCTATGATCCCTGAGGCTGTGGCTGCGTTTCTCGCCATCGTTAGAATCGGTGCTGTGGTCATACCGCTGTTTTCGGGTTATGGCCCTGAAGCGATTTCCACGAGGCTTTCGGACTGCGAAGCTGTCGCACTGGTCACCGCCGAGAGTTTTCAAAGACGTGGAAAAGCGATACCGATGGGTGAGATCGCCCTCGAGGGGGCTCGATCTCTCTCCTCTCTAAGATCATTGCTCGTGTTTGGGTCGAACAATCAAGAATCGCGGAAAATCCCCGGAAGCCCGGTTCAGGTTTTCAACTGGCAAATCGTGGAAAAGGCATCCACGGAAAATGTGCCTGAAAAGATGGACTCGGAAGATCCCTTCATGATCATTTACACCTCCGGGACTACTGGGAAGCCGAAGGGAACAGTGCATGTTCACGGAGGTTTTCTCGTAAAGGTAGCCGAGGAAGTCTCCTTTCAAATGGATCTTCGGTGGGACGATCGGTTGTTCTGGGTGACGGACATGGGGTGGATTATGGCTCCCTGGGAAATAGTGGGAGTCCTTTCTCAAGGAAGCACCCTCGTAATTTACAATGGGGCGCCGGACTATCCTGTTCCCGATCAGTTATGGAATGTTGTTGAGAGCCTCGGGGTGACCAAGCTCGGAATTTCCCCGACCCTCGTGAGAGGGCTGATGAAATATGGCACTGATCCACTTATGAGACACGAGCTGAAGACACTCCGAGGTTTCGGGTCTACGGGAGAACCCTGGAACCCAGAATCTTACTTTTGGCTTTTTGAAAAGGTGGGTCATTCACAGCTTCCCATAATCAATCTGTCCGGTGGAACGGAGGTGGGGGTAGTTTTTCTTTCTGTACACAACGTGCTATCGATCAAAGCCTGCAGTCTAGGCGGTCCAAGCCTTGGCATCGATGCCGTGGTTCTGGATGAATGCGGAAATCCTATCACCGACAGGACAGGAGAACTCGCAGTGACAAAGCCGTGGCCCGGCATGACGCGCAGCTTGTGGAAAGCTGACGATCGCTACTTGGAAACCTATTGGTCCAAATTTCCCAACATCTGGGTGCAGGGAGACTGGGCTTCTATCGATGAAGATGGCTATTGGTTTCTCCACGGACGGAGCGACGATACGATCAAAATAGCGGGCAAGAGGCTGGGTCCGACAGAAGTAGAAAGTGTACTCGCTTCCAATCCCTCAGTGCTGGAATCCGTCGCGATCGGCGTCCCGGATGAGCTGAAGGGAGAAGCAATAGTCTGTTTCGTGGTACTACGCCCTAACTACGAAGCTTCCGAGAATCTCGCGAAAAAACTCCAAGAATTCGTGGCAGAGTCCTTGGGTCACCCCTTGAAACCCAAAAAAATCGAATTTGTGAGTTCGATTCCTAAAACGCGAAATGCCAAGCTCGTTCGGCGTCTTGTCAAGGCTAGATATCTGAACTTGCCTTACGGCGACATGACAGGGCTGGAAAATCCCGAGTCGCTCAAGGTGATACCCAGTACTTCGTGAAGGAAAGTACTCGGATCTCCTGCCGAGGGTCGAGGAAAACCTTCTTCTCAAGGAATTAGAAAATCTCGAAAACGTTACGAAGGCGGCTATCCTCGCAGTTCCTGAGACCTCGATTGTCGCGTATTCCGGGGGGATTGACAGCTCTCTTCTGGCTACAGTCCTCCATGGTGCTGATAAGAAGTGTAAACTTCTTACAATGGGCTTAGAAAAATCGCCGGACGTCGCTTCAGCTTCGAGATTGGTTCAAGTCCAAAGAAATGAGACTATCGTCAAACCTTTCAGTCGTGAGGAGGTGGAGCAGGCAGCCAAAAAGGTATCAGACTTGGTTCAGCTTTCTAGTCTTTCACACTTTGAAGACTGTATCGCTTTCTGGCTAATTTCGGATTACGCAAAAGAGTTGGTCCCCGGAGGAAGCTTGGTCTCGGCCAATGGGCCGGATGAACTCTTCTGCGGATATGACCGGTTCAGGAGAATCTTGGACTCTCAAGGATATGCCGCGCTCGACAACGAGATCAAAAGAGCCTTGGATGTGGCGCATGACCTAAGCTTGCAAGTTAGCTCCGTTGCAGCTCATTTCGGTCTGGGGATAGTTGAACCCTTCCTTTCTCAAGAGTTCGAATCAACAACGATGGAAATTCCGGTGGTACACAAGATTTTGGCGGGAAACGACCGTCTGAGAAAAAGGGTCTGGCGTTCTCTAGGACGGAGGCTTAATCTGCCAGAGGAAACAGTGTTGCGCCCCAAAAAAGCTATGCAATATGGGATGGGAATACATGGAGTGGTGAGTAGCATGATGAAACATGGGAGACTGAAAGTTCCAATTCATCAGAAACCTTAGAGCGTCACAGGTTTGACGGTCATGACGTACAAGGCCTACATCGATACTCTAAAGGCAAAATGGGTAAAAGCCCGGAAGATTTTGTCGCGGCTATAAGGAAGAAGGAAATTATTGAAGGATGGAAAAATAATGGTAAAGCACGCCGAAGTTGTAGCCTGGTGGAAAAAAGACTTCAAGATCGGGCATGGGAACGAGAACGCCATCGTCTTGCGCGTCAAATATCCGGCTCTCGCCAAGGAAAAAATTCAAACCGGCGAGTGGCGAGAATGAGAAGTCCCAAAGGTTCATTTTTATCTCGTAAATCTACAATAATTTTCAGCTATTGCAAATTGTTGAATGCGTGCCCAACTTTTCTGAGGGCCGGAGACAGGATGTCATCAACGCGATTACAAACGCAGCACGAGATATTGGAGGAATCACTATCCTCGATTGCGAAAGTGATCCTAACCACAACCGGATGGTTCTGACCTTTGTGGGCTCGCCGGAAGCCGTGAAGACCGCGGCCCTCGCTGCCAGCGCCAAGGCGATCGCTCTCATCGATCTTACCAAGCATGTAGGGGAGCATCCTCGGATGGGAGCGGTGGATGTGGTACCGTTTGTTCCCTTAAGAGAAGTGACTATGGAAGATTGTATTGTTCTCGCCATGGGGTTCGCTAAAGAATACGCAGAGAAATTCGGAGTACCCGTTTTTCTCTATGAAAGCGCCGCCTCTAGACCAGATCGAAGGAATTTAGCAGATGTTCGTCAGGGGCAGTTCGAGGGGCTCCGGGAGCGCATGGGGGTCGACCCGACGAGGAAACCTGACTTTGGACCCGATCACGTTCACGCAACGGCCGGGGCAACCGCGGTAGGTGCGAGGCCTGTCCTCATAGCCTACAACGTGAACCTTGACACGTCAGATCTATCCCTAGCGAAAAAAATCGCCCATAAAATACGGGAGAGGGATGGAGGACTGCCGGCAGTGAAAGCTCTGGGTTTTGAGCTCAAGGATCGCGGCCTTGTGCAAGTTTCGATGAACCTTACAGATTACACGAAAAGCTCGATGGACGATGTTTTCGATGCTATTTCGAAGCTGGCTAAAGAAGACGCAGTAAAAGTCGTGGAAAGCGAGATCGTAGGACTTGTACCTCAGGAGGCGTTGACGAAAGCCTCCGTACATTATCTCTCTCTTAGGAATTTCAGTTCCAGCCAGATCATCGAGAATAGGATCTTCAGTTCTGAAGTGATTCCGTCTGGCGATTCGAAGCTCGTTTTCACTTCTCTCACTGAATTTTCAGAACGAGTGAGCTCGAAAAATCCGACACCGGGGGGAGGGAGCGTTGCTGCTTACGCGGGGGTTCTGGCGGCATCTCTAGTGGCCATGGTTTGTCAGCTCACGATCGACAGGAAAAAGTATGAATCGACTTGGGCGAGGTCTCGCGAGATCTTGAGCGAGTCGCTGGAATTGAAAACCCATCTGCTCGAACTCGTGGATCAAGACGCCTCGGCCTATGATCAAGTGTCCTCCGCTTACAAACTACCCAAAAATACCGAGGACGAGAGATCGGCACAGGCTTTCGAAATGAATGCCGCATTGAAGACTGCAGCTTCCATTCCAAGGAATACAGTGCTGTACTCCTACAAAACTTTCTTACTTGCGAAGGAGATCGCCGAAATTGGAAATAGAAATGCGGTGTCGGATGCGCAAACCGCAACTCAGCTATCCAAGGCGGCGATACTGGGTGCTTACGACAACGTGAAAGTCAATCTGCAGAGCCTTCCCCTTAAGGATGCGCAATTTACGGGAGAAATGCTGGCTGAGCTAGATCCGATAATCCAGGAAGTCTCAGGATAGACCTTAACCGATGACCCGTAAAAGAAATTTCAAATTACTGTCGGCCGGGGAGAGTAATAATTTTTGGAAGGAAATCTGATCGGAGTCTTTGGATCAAATCCCGCCCTAAAATCTTCTTTCCTATCTTCAGTGGGAAAGAAGAGCGAGACTGAAGGCATTGTAGTCTATCAGAGAAATGAGTCCGGGAAAAAATATTCGTTCTTGGATGATCCGACTTACAGCGAAAAAATTCAGGGCTATGCGAGGATCGCCTCCATTAGCGATTACGCGATGTACCTTTATCCGCCGGAGGGCAAACTCTCTTCTTCGGATGGCGAACTAGCTGTATTGATGGATGCACTCCAGCTGTCGGGCAGGGTGGAGCTTGTGGACGCCAATCTGCCAGATCTCTCTGCGGTCCTGAAAACAGCGTTCAGGGGAATGACGTTGAGTTCTTACGCAGTTGAACAGAGAAACAGCAAATCTACAATTCTGGATCTTTCACAGGTTCAACCCCGGGGGAATTATCCCAAGGATTCTGCATTGATCTACATCGACCGAGCATTCAGCGTGAAGGGAGTGGGCCTTGTCGTGCTGGGCTTTGTTCTGTGCGGAACAGTTTCTGTCCACGATAAACTGCGCCTTCTACCTTCCGAGACCGGAAAACTTGCGGAAGTGAAAGGGATTCAAGTAAGTGACGAGGATCAAGAGACAACCGGTCGCGGAATTCGAGTGGGGTTATCTCTGAAAAACGTGGATGTCAAAGATTTCTCCAAAGTCTCATGGATGGACAACGGATCTTTCAAGACAGCTTCCGAGATCGAGTTCGACTTCAAGCAGTCCAGTTACTACAAGCAACCGACGGTGGATCGCGATTTACATCTGGAAGCCAATGGGGAGACAATGGCAACGCGCTTGATTGCAGGAAAGTCGTCCGGCACAAGAGTGGCCAAGCTTGCCGCTGCAGTTCCGGTTTGGGCGGGAATGAACGTGTGCGTACTCGATTTGAACTCCAAGCCACTGCGGGTCGTAGGCGGCGGGGTAACAAAGAGCTAGGGGCCACAATATTCTAATACGACAAAAACCCATTTCTTGGGTCATGCAGAGTTCTACTCAGAAGATCGTTACATTGTCTCCTCTGGCTATCGAGCGTGTCAAAGAGTTCATGGCCAAAGACAAGGATCAGGCTAATGGTTTGAGGATTTTTGTGGCTCCCGGTGGATGTTCTGGTTACCAATACGGCATGGTTCTGGAGAAGAATGCGAAGAGCGACGATATCAGCTGGGCGGAGGAAGGTATCAACGTCTACATGGACACCCAGAGCGCCAGGTTGATGGAAGGAGCAGAAATTGACTTTGTGGAGACCATTCAGGGTTCGGGCTTCAAAATTAGCAACCCCAACGCGGTGTCTTCATGTGGTTGTGGCAACTCTTTCAACACCGCGGAGGGCGGCCACTCTCATGGCCACGGAGCTGAAGAGGAAGAAGAAGGCTGCGCCTGCGGGTGCGGCGGCGGCCACTGAGAACTATCCTTGTTAGTTTCAATTTTCCGTTCAGATAGAGAGATTTTTTCGTCTTTCACTCGCTGCGCGTTCGGGGAAGGATCTGAAAGGGTAAGGAAGAAACCCTGCTTCCGCAGCAATTGGGCGGTATTATTCAGGGCGAGAAAAATAAGGGCTCCCCTATAGCCGATAAGGGTGTGCCCGGGGTACTATAGTCATTTGGAGCAATGGGTATCTGTATGGCTAATGCATAACAATTACGAGGAGGGGCCCCCTAGGCTTTAATTCACGCGTGTGCGAGCTTTGATAACTCGAACCGTTTGAAGCCGATCTTCCATGGTCTCCAACAAATTGGTATAGGTTTGACTCTTTCGGTTCAAGCCGGATGGGTTCTGATGTAATTTGCCCGCTCCTGTTGCAAGATCTCGACAAATTTTTCAAAATATAGTCGGGTACCAAAGGGCATTTCCTCCAGATTTTTCTCAACAGCCTTTACGATGTACGGGATAGCTCTACTGGACGACTTGATCTGAAATTTCATCGGAAGCTCCGGATTTTGAATGACTTGAATGCTGGTCCGCAATTCAGCTGTCGAGCATTTCTCTCTAGCCTCTTTCTCGATTCGCTCGTACCAAAACCCGAGGACTTTCGGATCTAGTCCCTTCTGCGAGTTTTCAATCGCTCCTACCAGACGGCTTAACGCGTCCAATTCGGTAGCGTTCCCCGACTCTACCACCAAAAAAGATATTCAATATTCGGAGGTAATGGAGAGACTTTAGACGAATAAAGCGAACGAGAGTTGCTCTTTCTGTTAAATTACTCTCCCTCGAAGTAGAAAGATGACCCAAACTTTTTACAAAGTTCTTACGGTCTTGGGAAATCCGCTAGGAGGAAAAGGGAATGACCAAATTGAAAGTAGTCTCGTTCGGACTGGGTCCGATCGGATCATCCATTGCAAAATTAGCTCTGACAAGAAAGGACTCTTTGGAGATCATCGGAGCTGTGGACGCGAATCCGGCCTTTGAAGGAAAAGATCTTTCCGAGTTTACAGGTGATTCTACCACTACTGGCGTCAAGGTCACGAGATCGGCCGGCAAGCTCTACAAAGATGCAGATGTCATCCTTCACGCAACGAGTTCCTTTCTTTCGGTGGCTGAAGCACAGCTCATGGAATTTTGCGAGAATGGCGTGGACGTCGTGAGCACTTGCGAAGAACTCGCGTATCCATGGGTCGCTCACAAAGAGAGTGCCGCCCGTTTAGACCAAGCCGCAAAGAAACATGGAGTGACACTGCTTGGCACTGGAGTCAATCCCGGGTTTGTTCTAGATGCCCTTGCTATCACACTAAGTGGAGTCTGCGCCAGCGTTTCCGAGGTCAGAGCAATCAGAGTTCTGGACGCCACTCTGCGAAGAATTCCCTTTCAAAAAAAGGTCGGGATCGGTCTTTCTATATCAGAGTTCGAAGAGAACGTTCGGACTGGAAAGTTCGGGCACATCGGGCTCCCAGAATCGATCGCCATGGTGAGCGACTCGCTGGGAGCTCCAATTGACAAGATTGATCAAAAAATTTCTGCGAAACTGGCTGAATCCCCGGTGAAAACTGAAAATTTTGGCTTGGTTCCTCCGGGAAAGGTAATCGGCCTCGTTCAGGATGGTCAGGGCTATTCCAAAGGAAGGATGGTCGCCAGCTATCACATCGAAATGTACGCAGGCGCGACCAATCCGAGAGATGAGATCGAGCTGGTGGGCAATCCCACAATTAAACTGCAGATTCCCGGTGGAACTCCGGGAGATATTGCGACGAGTGCGATTATCGTCAATTCGATCCAGCGCACTGTCGACTCCGCACCTGGCCTGAAAACCGTCCGCGATTTGAGACCCGCCAGCAGTGTCCTAAAATGAGATAGTTAGGGCAAGGCGCCCTTTCCTAAGATTTTGCCTGTTGCGCTTTTGCATACCTTTCAGTCGCGTCGATGTAACCGTCGATGTCTGCTCTGGAATGCGCTGTTGAAACAGCCCCGATGTGCCCTGGGATGAAATAAATACCATCCCGTGCAATGAGAGAAAAGTAGTAGCGCTTCTGGGCTTCTTTGGCGGAGGCCCCAACGTCCGAAG
>JASHXQ010000132.1 GCA_030043455.1 Nitrososphaerales archaeon
GCTATTACGTTTAGTAATGAAGTCTTCCCTGAACCATTTTTCCCAACCAGACAAACGAATCCTTGGTCGCTGAGTTCGGCATCTAATGCGAACGAGCCTAACTTTTTCTTTGCCCTAAGCTCGATCATTGGATTAGACGACAGCGAGATGATATCTGTGAATAATGATCCTAAAAGAGATTTGCCTGGTCCTGCGTAGGAATTTCAGCAACGCTTTGTCGTTGCACCCTCCTTAATAGTCCCTAGACGACACGCCCCGCCATTCCGTTTTAAGATCCCGAAATGAATTGGCTCAGACTTTTTTCCTATGCTGTTCTCATCGTACTGTTAATTCCGATCGTGGTGCTGCTCTACGAGGGCTTCGGACCAATGAAAACTCCCCTCGGATACAGTTCTGGCGTTTTTGTCTCAATCGAGCTAACACTCCTTGGTTCTGCCATTGCAGTGTTAATAGCAGTAATACTGTACACACCTCTTGCCTACTATTTCGCGAGAAACAAAAGTACCTTCACTCAGGGTGTCGCAGACATTCCGGCGTCAATTCCTCATCCAATAGTTGGAATTGCGCTTCTGATCCTTGTCAGTCCATTCTCTCCACTAGGACGCTTCTTGATCTCTGTAGGATTTAACGTATTCAATACCTTGTTGGGATATGTGGTCTGCCTCGTAATCGTATCTGCACCCATCTACATCAAGGCGATGCTACCTTTTTTTGAGGCTATGAACAGATCTTCGGAAAATTTTGCAGCAGGTCTGGGCGCTTCTCAGCTCAGGATGTTTGTTTCAGTTGTCTTGCCGAATTCCTGGAGAGGTATCCTCTCGGCATCTCTAATCTCTATGAGCAGGGGGATGAGTGAATACGGATCAATCGCCATTATTGCATACGAGCTGTTGAGCCGTCCCTTCTACGGGATAAGCCCAATCTCGGTCTTCATTGTAACAGAATACGAAAGTCCTAACCTCGGTGCCGCTGTGACAACCTCTGCCGTCATGATTCTAATTTCGTTTGCGATTTTGATGCTCCTCAGGTTGACACAACGTGTCCCCTTTAGGGCGTGACCAATTCGTCTTCGCATTCTTCCAGCCCACGAGCTACTCGGCTGAGCACCAAGTCCAGAGAGGAGAATCGGTTGTTGAACCGGAGACAGTGGAAAATCTTAGAGCTCCGAGCAAAGGGATTTTCTCAATCCGAGACCGCGAAAAAACTTAGGACCTCGCGAGCTAACGTTTCGATGATTGAAGGACGTGCAAAAAAGAAGTTGGAAAGAGCTAGGGCTGCCATACGAATCTATGACCTAATGCGAGGATCGTCCAAACTACGTGGAGAATCATCCACCAGATTGAAGGAAAGCTGAACAACGCAAATTCGCAGGTTTCTAACTTTCGAGAATAGCTTTAGGTCCAAGCGTGGCCCTCCGATTTCTTTGGCCACAATGTTTGCAACAGAAACTCGTTGCATCCCCCTTAAATGTAACAAATTTTCGCTGAATTGACTACAAAGAGTAATAGATCAAGAATGAATGTTAGGTTCAAACATACTGGGAGCTCAAATCGTTCGTCCAGCGGAATTGCAACGATGGTAGTCGTGCTAGTTGTAATCGTGATTATTTTGCTTGCCGGGGTGGCCTACCTTGCCGTCGTTCCTGCAAAAACGGTAACGTCAACTTTGACTACGACTTCTGTGTCCTCTTCGTTATCCACGGTGTCTTCCGTAGTGACTTCTACACAGACGACTACTAGTATATTCGCGAACCCGCTTCTTTTGTATTCGGCTGATTCTCAAGTAAACGAATCAAATCACTTGGAGGCTGCCTTCACGGCAGCGACAGGAATCCCCATGGCCACGCCCGTGAGCGGGGGCTCAGGAGGCCTAGCGGCGGATATCGCGGCAGGGGATCCTGTGAGCGTGTTCCTTTCCATTTCACACAGCTCGGTTTCCCAGGGCGATCTGGGTAACAAATCTTTTCCGGGGTGGGCGATAGCGTTTGCGGGGGACCAATTTGACATTGCTTACTCGCCGGCCACAAACCAAAGTACCGCTGGCCAAGCGGTGCTGGCTGCTTATGCTACAGCTGCCTCCACCAATTCAACCTCGGCTTGGTACGACTTTTTCAATAATCTCACTTCAGGAGCTGTAAAGGTTGGAATTTCGAATCCGGTCGCCGATCCCGCTGGCTATAGGGGATGGCTTGCACTGGAGCTTGCGGGTATCGCATACGCGGGTGGAATGTCAAATGAGATGTACTTTGTCAATAGAACTCTGGCGAATAATGTGAACGTAACGGGTGCTAGTGCAGCTGCTCTAGTTCCCGCCTTGGAGTCCGGTCAAATCCAATTTCTGTTCTATTATAGATCCGCGATAGTATCCGGTGGACTGGGCCTGATTCAACTCGCGGAACCAGCAAATCTTGGAGTCGGAGCGAACAATAACTTCTATGGACAAGCCAATTACACTGTTTCACCAGGAGATGTAGAGACCGCTTCTGCCATCACTCTGTGGATCACCGTGCCAGCCGATAGCACAGATCCCGTCGACTCTGTAAACTTCGTAGCTTTTGTCATTGTAAACTTCCCAACGGTGCTCAAGAACTTCGACTTAACATATTTCATGCCTGCTCATCTTTACAACTCGACTGGCTACACAGTACCCGCCCCCATAGTTGCACTCCTTAATAACGGGACCCTAGTGGACGAAGGTCCCGTGGGCTCATAAAACAAGAAGAAAAAGAAAGGCCTCTCCCTCTTGAGTGTGATTTGTCCCCTCTGTGGGAGGGATCTTTTCATATGCCAGTTTTGCAATCAGGAGCTTGTTCTGGTTCAGTATTCGATCGTGGAAGAAAGAGCTTGTATTGCACACTTTTGTTCCAACGATTGTATTGATCTAGCAGGATCGACAAGTAAAGGATCACTTAAAGGGTTCATGGCTTTGATCGAGAATCCTGTCGAAAGTATTGAAGAAAGAGAAATTCCGAGGGACCAGTTCGGCCTCAGAACCTCCCTCCAACCTTTCAATTAACCGAAAGTAGCCGAAGCCTCGGTTATTTGCTAATCATTACCTCGGTAGCCTTGATCACGGCGTTAACCTCGTCGCCGACCTTGAGATTCATCTCATCAATGGAATCTGCCGTAATCACGGATGTTACTTTTATTGGAGAGGTTATCTCCACCTCGACCAATCCCACGATGTTATCTTTCTTTACTTTCGTAATTTTTCCCTTCATTTGATTTCTGGCGCTGAGCTTGTTTGCCATACTTATTCGTGCTGTTCTTAGTCAGAGCCAGCCACAATTAAAGCTCACGTTACCGGAGATCTATCGAAGGTTCCCCGTGGGAGAATTCTTAACATCGAGTGGTGCTAGGTAACAAACTCTAAATCTGCATCTCCGACCCTAGCTAGGCTGTTCAATTTTGGCGAGTACTCGCAAGGAATTAGTCGTGAGTGAGGAAGCCCCTTTTGCTCACCGGTTTTCCGAATTTTCCAAGAAACGGCACGGCTTCCTGACCGAGAAGCAATCTCGAATCCTTTTTCTCAGATCTCGCGGATTCACTCAGCTCGAAATCTCAAAGCAGCTGAAAATGTCCCGAGCGAGTGTTTCTATGATCGAAGGAAGAGCCAGGAGACAGATTCTCCGGGCCAGGCAGACCATTCAGTACTTTGACCTTGTGGAAAAGCAGTACGAGATCTTAGTAAACCCAGGGACGAGATTGCAACAGATCCCAATGGTCGTGTTGCAAGAGGCAGACAAACACGGGATACATCTTCGCAGCAACATGGTAGAGATTTTGCGAATCGTCAAGAAAATGAAGGGTAGTAGTTTGGGAACCGACGGGCGATTGACCGAAAAGCTGCTTTTCAGATTCAATGAAAGAGGCAAGTTGAGTCTGCTCTAGTCCGATCGGAGTTACCTATGAATTAGAAGGGATAACCTGTCTGCTTTGATTCAGGTGCATATCAGCGGACACTTGAAGGACTACACGGGTAGGAAGCGAGAAGTAGAGATCTCAGACGAAGTAATTGACATCGCAGGACTAGTTGAGAAATTGAATCAAATGTTTCCGGGAATTAAAGATAGGATTTTCAATGATCAGGACAGAACTCGCGAATTCGTCAACATCTTCGTGAACGGGTCGAATATTCGCGATGGCGAAAAAGAGGCCACAACCCTAAAGGATGGGTTTACGGTGCATATCCTTCCGTCGGTTTCGGGTGGCCAATGATGCTCCCCATGGGGAGTAAGGCACTTTATGCTGTTACAAGAAACGGTCTTAAATCGAAGCATGCAGAGGGGAGAGTCCGTGCCTAAAGAAAGTGAGAAATCTCTCGTCCTAGTAGGAACTAGGAAAGGAGCATTTGTTTTCACTTCCAAGGACGGAAGAAGGACTTGGAAGGTATCTGGCCCGTTCTTCAGAGGGAAGGAGATTTATCACATTGCCTATGATCGAAGAAATAAAATCCTTTTTGCCTCTGTGGAAGATGAGCAATGGGGCCCGAGCGTCGCGAGAAGTTTCGATCTTGGAAAAACTTGGAAACTCGCAAACCCTCCCAAATTTCCTAAGAATGAGCGAGGAGAGTCAGTCAAAAGGGTCTGGCACATCGAGCCCAGCATTGAAGATGAACCGAATGTAGTTTACTGTGGGGTGGAGCCGGCTACACTTTTCCGGAGTGATGACAAGGGCGAAAACTGGATCGTTAATGGTGCACTGTTCGAGCACCCAACCAGGTCGAAATGGGTGCCGGGGTTTGGTGGGTTGTGTCTCCACACGATTTTGATTCGGGAGGATAATCCGAGTGATATCCACATTGGGATATCGGCCGTGGGTGCATTGAATTCGAAGGATCGAGGAGAGACGTGGAAGTTCCAGAACAAGAATGTCCTAGCAGATTTTTCCCCTGATAAATATCCGGAATATGGCCAGTGCGTCCATAAAATGGCGCGGCATCAAGATCGGCCTGATGTAATTTACCAGCAAAACCACTGCGGAGTATACCGGAGCGACGATGACGGGGAGGACTGGAAAGACATTCGAAACAACCTGCCCTCCAGATTTGGTTTTCCTATTGCCGTTGACGCCAATGATCCAAAGCGAGCATATGTAGTTCCGCTTGAGGGAGACTTTTCGCGGGTCTCTCCGGATGGAAATTTCTATGTTTGGGCGACGGATAACTCCGGAAAAGAGTGGGCTCCGGTTCACAAAGGCCTCCCTCGTCCGGTATACTTTACGATCCTAAGAGATGCCATGACCTCAGATTCACAAGATCCGTGCGGGCTCTATGTGGGGACTACGACGGGACATCTTTACGCCAGTCGGACCCAAGGGAATACTTGGACAACTTTGAGCGATACTCTTCCGCCCATCCTTTCCGTATCAGCTACTGCTGCCTAAGCGGATTGTAGAAGTGTTGAACGGGTCGCATCTGGTTCTCTATATTTTCATCGCGGCCATCGTAGTTATTTCCGTGATAGGGTTCGTCACAGCGTTTCTCGCGTCACAAGGCTAGGATTGGGCAATCAGCGTCTGGTTTATGGTTTCGCCGTCGCTGAATTGAATGTAGCAGTCGTATGTAGATGTGTATCGCAGTGGCGCGTTGATGTAGCCTTCCAGTTGATAATCTCCACCAGCAGGAACTACGGGTGAACTCTCTGCAACAGTAAGACAAGAGTTCGAAATGATCACTAGAGCAGTAGCATTGTTTACACCGGATCCGTTAATGACAACGTTGACTATGCTAATGTTGTCAATTGAAGGATTCTGGATGTAGACCTCCAATTGTGCGGCTCCACCACACGTGGTGTTTAGGGAGCGCACCGAAGGAGAGCCCCCGAAAAGAGCTAGTTCCTGATAGGCTAGTTGGGTCGAGGGAGGCGAGCCAGGCATGATACTCGTCCAGACGAGAGCGAGAACCACAACTCCGACAAAGCCACCTACGATGGTGCCGGTCAGCAGATTGCTGGATAGCGCCTTGCGCTCTCGGCTCAGTCGCCTCATCCCGAAGGGAGTAGTGGAATTTCTCGTCTTTTACACGTTCCGCCAAAAGATTACGACTTAAATTTCGATTTCTCCCAAAGGGATCAAGGAGCCTTGTCCAAAGCTTCCAAGAAAAAAGAGTCGAAAGGAGCAGCCAGACGAAGGGAAGCTGAAAAATCGCGCCAGACCGGGTATGCTATTCTTGCTGCGATCGTTGTTGTCATCATCGTCATCGCGGCAGCAATTTATCTGCATGGGGGCGGCTCGTCCACCACAACCACTTCCGGAATAACCACTTTCACCAACCCCTCGAATAAGCCCGTGATCCTGTACGTGAATCAAGGAAATGGAGTGGTGAACGAAACCAATTTCCCCGAGTTGCTTTCGTTCGCGAAAGCTCAGCACTTCAACACGATTTTCTTCCAGATTTATCGCAGTGGACAGCTCTTGTTCAGTACAAGCCAGCTGGAATACTTTGTGGAAGCTGCCAGTCTTCAGAATCTGAAACTTTTCTATTCCTTGTATTTTACGAGCAGTTCTCAAACAATTCCCAGCTCTCTTTACAATTTGGGAGAAAGTGGAATCAATTTGGACATGTCTACGCTCCCTGATTCAACCCAGAATACACTGCTAGCTACTTTGAAATTGGATCTAAGAAATGGGACAACGGCCGTCACTTCCACCAATCTGACTACTACTCTAAAGCCAGAGTGGCTGATTTTGGAAACTTACAACTTTACGGGAGACCAGTCGTACATACATTCTGGGATAATCGCCGCAGTCGAACCATTGGCTATTTCGTCGGGACAACAGTACGAGCAAGACGTACAATACGCTCTATCCAACAGCGCCGGTGTGATGGTATTCGACTATTACGGCCTTATGAAAACCAAATACTAGGTGCAAAGTGGGAATTCGTTATTATAGTCGGTGGCGCCAAGTCCCCTAGCTGCGGGACTGGCTGGCTTGAGCGATTCGCGTAACACGCAAGAGGAAAGTGCTGGCCCGATTGATGCCACCGTCGAGGGTGCCAGGATGTCCTTCCTTGAGCACTTGAGCGAGTTGTCTACCCGCTTGAAGAAGGCTTTGCTAGCTTTCATTGTCGCCTTTGTCGCCGTGTCTTCCATTCCCAATCCCTTTCACCCCTTCGGCGGACCCGCCTCGCTGTTCGGCTACAACTTTTTCGTTATTTCATTGATACAGGACGCCACCAGTTACTACAAGGGTTTCAAGTTCTTTTCTACCAGCTTAACTTCGCCGATTACAGTCTTCATCAATATCTCCCTGACTCTCGCTGTCATAATTTCACTACCCGTAATTTTTTACGAAATTTACGGTTTCATCGCCCCGGGGCTGTACCAGAGGGAAAAGAAGGCAGTGAGAAAGTACGTCGCCCCGTTCGCAGGACTGTTCTCGATTGGCGCGGTCTTTGGCCTCCTCGTCATTTTTCCCTTAATCATGAAAATTCTCCTGGATTTCTATACCGCCTTTCAATTGGAGAATCTGATCTCACTTCCCGATTTTGTCGATCTTCTTTTGCTAATCCCCGTTATGACAGGGCTCGCTTTCACCTTCCCGGTATTTTTGGTGCCACTGGTTGAGTTCAAGATCCTCAGCGCAAAACAACTGTCCAGCGCGAGAAAGTGGGTCTACATTATTGTGGCTCTCGGAGTCAGCATCGCGAATCCGGATCCCACTGATCTTTCCAGTCTTCCCATTATCATACCCGTGTTCATCCTCTACGAAATCACTATCCTCATTGCGAAAAGAGTCGAGAAAAATCGCATGAAAGCCGCCCAAGCTGAAGTCCCTGTATCAAACTGACGAGCTAACCCTCCGGAAATTCTCAAACGCCTAAATCATCGTCGCTAACCTTTGAACTAATCCTCCCTTTGTGAGCAAGAGTATGGAATTTACTCCCTCCACCTTCGTTGGTGTCGGGGGCTGGGCATATTTTCCAAGCAAGAACGAGAACAGACTGGTTCACTGCGCGAAAATCTACGATTTCGTGGAGGTGAATTCTTCTTTCTATAAGCTCCCCCACGAAGGTCTCGCTCGAAAATGGCGCGCCATTGTCCCGGATGCGTTTCAGTTCAGTCTCCGTGCAAACAGGAAGCTCACGCACGAATCCCATCTTGAGCCAACCGAGGAAAATTATCGGGAATACGAGAAAAATCTGATAATTTGCAAAGCTCTTAGGGCCTTCGTTTTACACTTCCAATTCCCTCCCTCGTTTGAGGTCACAAGATCGGTCGTCCAGAACTGGTGCGATTTCTTTGCATCGGCGAATAAAGAAAGTGGATTGCGGTTTGCGATGGAAATAAGAAATCCGGACGGAGACAAGGAGGAAATCCGATCCTTCCAAGAGGATTATGACATCATACCTGTTTCCGATCCCTTCCGGAATGAAATCGAGGTATCAAAAGATTCGAAAATACAGTATTCCAGAATCTTCGGCTTCGGCGAGCACACTAGATGGAACTTTTCCACAAGTGAACTACTGGAGCTCAAGCTAAAACTAGCGAGGACTTCGGCTTCGAAAAGATATCTAACTTTTCACAACTTGAGCATGTACGAAGATGGAGCCCGGATGAAGAAGATGATCTCTCCCGAGGGGGCGGATCTCGAGCCCAGTTTAGTCGGTACAGAAGCTTTAAGGCAGGCCATTATTGCTGAGGGGATTCACTTTCCCATCCTCAGTCAGGATCTCTCCTCCAAGTTAACTTGGAGGACGCTCGGGACCTTCGATGGAAGACACGTACGCATCAATGAAATCCTAGATGACTTGGGACGAAACGTCCAATTGAAATCGCTCGAGGAAACGCTGAGCCTATGTAGTTCTTTGTTTTCGCAACGGCGATTGGCCTAGAAAGGCAATTTTTTCGCTGTCCTAATATAGCTCCCTTCCGACTGCGTTTCGCGATGATATTTCGATTTGGGCAAACCCATAGTACACTTTGAAATCCCAGTGTCTGACGCGGAAAGAATGAGCAAATTCTACGGTGATCTCTTTGACTGGAAGTTCGATAGACAATCAATGCCAGGCATGGAATACTGGATGATCGAAACTACCGGTCGCGGGCCAGGGCATCTCGCAGGAGGAATGTACCCGAAGCAAGGTGATCAGACGGACAAGCCAAGGTTCTACGTTGGTGTCGAAGACATTGATTCACACACCCAGCGCTTTAGAGATGCTGGCGGAACCGTACTCGTCGAAAAACAAGAAGTTCCCGGATTTGGCTGGTCGGTGATTGGATCGGACCCGGAGGGAAATGTAGTTGGTTTGTTTCAAGCCACAATTGTAGCGCCTCAACCTGCGAAAGCTCGCAGCCCCGGTAGATCGAGCAGGTCATCTTCGAGTAAGGGTAAGAGAAAAGCAGCAAAGAAAGCGAAAAAGCGCAAAAAGTAGGAGTCTAGTTTCGAAGGCCCCCTTCCTTTTTT
This sequence comes from Nitrososphaerales archaeon, assembly GCA_030043455.1. The sequence goes on from JASHXQ010000132.1 coordinate 9,408, forward strand.
GGGGTATCCATTCCCGTCCAAGATTTTCTTTTTCGAAGTGGCTAAGATTTTCAAATCAAGACGAAAAGATCTGTTTGAACCTCTTGTCCTGCTTTTTGATCTTATTCTGAAGTATTCCGATTTCATCGATCAATTTGCTGTAAATTTCATCCGAAGCCTTTATCCTCTTTCGAAGATCCTCTGTCAGATCTACATTGACGATCTCTTCCAACATGGTTGCGTCTGATTGGATCGTGTTGCCGAGCTCTTTGGTCTTGCCCGCGAGCTCCTCTAATAACTTGGAAACTTCGGGCGACAATTCGAATTCCCTGGACATAGAAAACTCGGCATAGGCAGGATCGACAAGCTAGAATTGCTTATCGCCCCGCTGCAGGGTTTCAAATCGGCACCATATCTGTCCGGGGGGCTCTGATCAAGCGGAGGTACTGACCAATGACTCCCGGTGGTGGATTCCGGTGGCAATGAATACGAAAAGATAAGTGGAGATGATTGCAACAACCAATCCTCCAATGCTTAAAGTGTAATTCGGAGTCGTGACGCACTCACATGAGTAGCCGCCAGAGCAGGCGCAAGTAGGATCCAAGAGCCCCGAGATAGCAAGTATCGTACCGACAGCAATCAGTAGTAGGGGCAAAAACTGTCGGAACCTCAACCTACAACCTCATGGTTTGTCGAGGGAAAGCCGCGCTTGCTTTAGTTCTTGTCTTTAGAACAGATAACTTTCGAGCCTCGGTCAAGGATATAGAATTGAGAAAAAAGTTGAACGAGACTCATGTACGATCTGTTGACGCCCTGACGGGAGACTTTCGGGAAGATGGAATCGCTGACTGTTAGCAAGCGGAATAAATTCTGGAGAGCTCGTTAGAAATCTGTTCGAAGCGCGAAACGTTTCGAGTTAGAATGTGGGGAAAATACCAGTGCCTAATGAGATTCTATAGGCTCCGTGGATAGTCTTCCGACCGATTGTGTCTCGAGTACGGATGGCTTCCCTGTTTCTCTGAAATCTGCCACAAAAATCCCGATTAATCGAACTTTCCGGGGATTGTTTTCGAACTCTCTGAAGAGATTCTTGGCTTCCTGAAGCATAGTATCCAAGTTTGTCGTGAAAACCGACAAAGTATTTTCCCGGGTATACGTCTGAAAATGAGTGAACCTGATCTTGATCCCTACAACTCTGAATTCAACCTTCGAGGAAAGAACCCGGCTGTGCAATCTGTAGGCGAGCTCACCGATCTTGGCTAAGACGAGATCTTTTTCCTCGACATCCTGGTCGAAGGTGTGTTCCGCGCTCAAGGATCTCATGGGTCTTTCCTTTACCTCAATCTGCTCCAAGCCATTGGCCACGCCCCAAAGCCAGACCCCAGTTTTTCCAAAATACTTGACCAGTTGCTTTCCCGAGACCTTCTGCAAATCTCCGATTGTCTTCACTCCAATCGAATGGAGAAATCCTTCGGTTTTTTTTCCCACTCCGCTGATCGATGATACAGCCAAGGGGGCGAGGAAAGCACCTAATTCCTCCGGGCGGACGACTGTGAGGCCATCAGGCTTTTGGAACTCTGATGCAATCTTGGCGCTGGATTTGTTGGGCGCAATTCCTATCGAGCACAGCAGACCTTCTTTCAACTCCAGATCTGCTTTGACCGTGATGGCGAGCTCTCTTGCTAGGTTATAATCACAGTGAACGCGCCCACTAACATCCAGAAAAGCTTCGTCGATGCTTACCTGCTCAAACTTGTCAGCGTACGTCCGGAGCAACTCCATGACTCTCTTAGACACTTTTCCATAGAGATGGAAATTCGGACGCAAATAAGTCGCCTCTGGAGCCAGAGAAAAAGCTCGGGAGATCGGCATCCCGGAGCGTACTCCTAGTTTCCTTGCTTCGTAGGAACAGGAAACCACAACGCCTCTTCCCTTCCCACCTTTTGGGTCGGCCCCGACGATTACCGGCTTTCCCTTGAGCGAGGGCTTTTGAATGACCTCCGCGGACGGATAAAACGCATTCAGATCTACGTGGAAGATCACCCGAAGACTGCTTGGGGTCTCAGAGCCAGACATTTCCTCGAAACCTACCTTGGATTAGCAACCGTTCAGTCAAAAATCCAGCATGCTTTTCTGTTGACCCAATGAGCCTGCAATCTCTTGGGTAGCTCCTTCCGTGGGGAGCTGGATCTTGTGGAAATCTGTTTCCATTAACCCCAGAAGTCTCTTGAACTCGTTTACGGATTCTGGACCAAACCCGGCGAAATGGTTGTTGAAAAAGATGAAAGCATCCTCCACTGACCCGATAGAGCTTTTGATCGCCTGGGACATTTCGTTCATCTGCTTTGAGCGATCCTTCTGCGTTTCGTTGAACTTGATGATGTCCCTTTCTCCTACCATTCGCGTATAGATAAAATCGGAGGTCACCTTGGTGGGGGTTGTAACATACTGGGTTATGGACCAACAAAATGAGATCTTGTTACTTTCTAAAAACTGGTATACATCATCCTGAAACCAAGACTTGTGCCTAAATTCCACGGCATGACGAAAGTGTTGGGTGTTCAGATCTGATGTGATGAATTTCTGCAGGATCGGAAACCCCTTGTCATACTTGAAAGAAGGAGGGAGTTGGATGACGATTGGCCCCAGTTTATCTCCGAGACCAGCAATCGTCTTGTAAAAGAAGTTCACAGTGCTTCCCGCTCCCTGTAGCTTGAAGTCGTGAGTTACTTTCTTGGGAAATTTGGGGCAGAATAAGAAATTCGCCGGAGTGTTCTTATTCCACTGCGCCACCATGAACTGGTTAGGGATGCGGTAAAAGGAAGAATCAATCTCTACCGCATCAAAGGCGGAAGAATAAAGTCGAAGATAGTCCTTGGGCTTGGCCTGCTTCGGGTAGAAGGCACCCACCCAGTCCTCATAGGACCAACCGCTACAACCCACCCGGATTCTATCTTCTCCCATTTTTCTCCATCAGCTCGATCTCGGGTGTTTTGTATTCAATATTACGAACCCTTAATATGCCGTGAATTCTCGCCTTTTTGCACGATCGTAGTTAGTGGAGTAACTCGATAAGAGAAAATGGCATCAAAGAAGTTCGAAATGGAAGACGGAAGTGTGAACGAATTTGATCAACTGGGCAAGAAAATCCTTCAGAAGAACAAGGGAATTCTTTCCCTTACCATCAATGATGACAAGGGGGAAGTCTTCGGCAAGGCTTTCACCGAAGAATACAAGCGAAAGTACCTGGATGCAGCTAAGGATCTGAGGTCAAGAGCGGGTCTTTTTTCGGCTTTGATTTTCGGTATAGCTTCCGAGCCTGAGAAAGTCTTCGGAGAAACCAAAGCGATAGTCAGGATGTACGCCGACGTAAAGCTGATCCTCTTGCCGTTTTCGAACAGAAAGTTGATGGCGACGTTATTAACGAAGAAGCAAGCGGATACCGATCAGGTGATTAAAGAGGTCAGCCCGATCTTGAAGACGCCCTAACAAATCTAACCTACGCCGATGGGAGGCTCGTTTTCTTGCGATTTTCTAGGATGCTCTCCCTGGGACAGCATCTCCATGGAAGCCTGTTGCAGTGCATGCATTTCCTCCTTGCTCATCCTGACCTGTTGCGACAGAGACCAGCGGTGGCCGAAGGGATCCACTAATTGGCCATAGCGCTCTCCCCAGAACTGGTTGTTTAGGGGCATAACCACCCTAGCGCCTGCGGCGGTTGCCTGGGCCCATAATTTGTCGACATCCTTCGTGTAAACATGGATGGTCACAGTTGACGTTCCTACCGAAAGCGGGGATCGAACATCTGCCCCCGGAAATTCATCGGACAAGAGTATCATGCTATCACCGATTTTCAGCTGGGCGTTCAGAATTTTTCCATCAGGTGTCGCGTGTCTCAGTGTCTCTTTTGCTCCAAATGCCTTTTTGTAAAATTCCATCGCTTCTGATCCATTGATCACAACAAGGTACGGAGTCAGGGTGTGGAAACCTTTGGGAATTGGTGGGACAGGTTTCGATTTTTTTCGCCTTGTCTTCCTCGCCTTCGGTGATGCCGTTTCTCCGGACATGTATGTCGCAGAGTCACTACCCGTTTCTTTTATGAGTTAGGCTTTCTCACACAAAAAATTCAGATCCCGTTACTAATTTTCTCTTTTCTAAAAAGTCGAAACGTTGAATAAGCATGAAAAAGACTGTCTGAATTCCCTCGACTTCCGGGGCGTCTTAGCTGTGTCTGCGATTGAAGTCAATTCTTTGAAAAAGCATTATGGACAGCTGAAGGCGGTGGACGATATCTCCTTCTCGGTTCAGCAAGGACAGATATTTTCGCTGCTCGGCCCGAATGGAGCAGGAAAGACCACCACTGTCGAGATCCTGGAAGGACTGCGCGAGAAAGACTCCGGAGACGTGAAGGTATTGAGTATGGATCCCTGGAAAGAGGGATACTCGCTCCACAAAAAGATAGGTGTCATTCCCCAAGGATTCCGGTTTTTCGACAAGTCAACTCCTATGGAGGCCGTGAAATACTACGCTGAGCTTTTCGATGCGAAAGTTGACCCCGAGAAAATCATCCAAGAAGTGACCCTTGACGATAGCAAACACATGCTTTTCGAGAACCTTTCGGGAGGCCAAAAGCAAAAGGTGG
>JASHXQ010000133.1 GCA_030043455.1 Nitrososphaerales archaeon
CTTTCTCGAGCTTGTCTGAATAGGCGGCTATATGTTTTCCAGAGATCCGATTTTCATCGGGAAGACTTTCGTCGTCGACTGCAATATCCAATCCTGCATCTTTTGCACCGCTGATTAGAGAAGCAATTCTCGACCCATGGACGAATCTTCCCACTCCGGAATAGACCACTGCTTCTTTGAGATTCTGGTCACTCGCAAGATGTCCTAAATAATAACCAGTCAGGTAAGCACCCGGCACGTTCTTCGTAGAGCCCTTCCATCCAAACTTCCTAACTAGATCACGCGAGGACGCTGCAGCAAGTGTCAGGTCGCCGGTTGCCGAAGGCTTCAATACTTGAGAATAGATGTATTTTCCCGAGATGTGGACTGAAACGAACGGAGTCTTACCTAGGATGATCCCCTTTCTCTTTCTGTAGTCAGTCTTCCCCTCCCTTCGCCGACGGAAGATGTGAACGTAGCGACTTTTTGGCATCCTTCATCCTATCTCCTTTGAACTTTGGCGAGCTCTTCATCCAGTCTCTTTCTCGTCCGGATTTGAGCTCCCTTAACTTGCAAGTAGAGGGACTTGAAGTCCTGGTTGGTAATCTCACCGCGATCTCTCTTTGTCTTGAGAATCTTTCGGAGCATCCGTACTCTCGCCACCCACAGGCTTTTCTTTCCCACCCTTGCGCCTTGCGCACCTTTTTTCGAGCCCTGACCGAGACCGCGCCGCTTCCTCTTTAACCTGCGTAATCTGACTCTTCCCCTAGAATTCCCCTTTTTGGGCTCGACCCAAATAACTCCAGCCGATACCCAACCTCGAATACTCTCACGGGTGATAGAGTCTTGTAGTTGTTCCGTGATATCCGGATCCATTCGGATCCTCGACTTCCCCACGCCCAGAATTTCCGAGGCTAATCGTCTCTTGCTTGTAAGATCTGCCATAACAATTTCCTACTTTTTCTTTTTGTCTCTCTTCGAATCGTCTTTCTTTTCCTCGGCTTCGTCTTCTTTAGGTTCAGCCTTGACTGAGAGAAGACCCCGGCCATTTAGCACTCTAATGCCAAGATCTTTCGCCCTAGTCGCGATTTCGATTTTCTTTCTCCTTCCAACTCCCGCGGCGATTCTTGCAGCGTCAGTTTCCGGTGAAAGAGCTTCGAGCTCTTTGAAGTTGTGAACCAGAATGTCCCTGTATCCAGAGGGATGTAAGTCACGGACATCTTTGGGAACTCGGTATCCAACCTTTACAAGATGTGGCCACCCCTTTACTGAAAGTCTCTGGTGATTGTCCACTCCTTTGGGTTTCCTCCAGGGGTAGTCCAGTCTGACAAAACGCCAGGACTCAAAGCGTCTAAAATAAGGCGTTCTCAATTTTATCTGACTCCGCAGCTCCAGCCTCTTTGCAAGGTCCGGTTTTTTGGCGGGCCTTGATCGCGGCGTCCTACTTTCTGATCCGCTCATAGACATAGACTCCGTCCAAAAATACTCGTTGATCTTTCCGCTTTACCGTCGTGGCCTGCTCTAAATTTGCGGCTGTCTGACCAACATCTTGAATAGAAACTCCATTCAGGATGATGTCCTCTCCCTGGACCTCTGCCTTCGTATCTCCGATGATTTCTGCCACCCTTGGAGATCTCTCACCGTAAAAGTTCTCCACCATTACCTTTTTCCCTTGAACCTTCACTGTGACAGGAAAGTGCGCGTAGATCACTTTGAGCTTGTATTCGTAACCTTTCGTAACACCGTGCACTGCATTGGAGATCAAAGAGCGAGCCGTGTTGATGATAGACCGATTCTTTCTTCTCGCTCCGTGAGTCAAAATCTTAACCACTCTGCCTTTGATTTCTAGATCAACCGGAATCTTCGAAAAGTCCTGGGATACCTTCCCTAAAGGTCCTGAGACCGTCACAAACCCATCCTTGAAGTTAGCGTTAACTCCTTCAGGCAACTCAACCTCCGTGTCGAGATTCTGAGCTTTCTTTGAGATGGCTTTTTCTTCAGAACTAGTAGACATAACCTATCAATCTCCCGCCAAGACCCTTCTCTTGAGCTTCATTGTGAGACATCACTCCCTGTGGAGTGGAAACGATCAGAATCCCCACGCCGACCGCCGGCAGAAACTGTCTTTCCCACCTGGTGTACCCCGTCCGGGGAACGCTGTATCTCGGTGAAATCGAACCGCACCGGTTAATTCTTCCGAGTAGTTGAATTTTGAATTTCCCAGCGATACCATCGTCGATGAGTTCGAACTCTCCGATGTACTTGTTCTTGGACATCGATCGCAAAACTGCAGTGGCCAATTTAGACGCTGGAATTACAAGGCACTCCTTTTTGTTGCGAATCTCATTGTTGAAAATGGTGGCGAACAGATTGCCTAATACATTGTTGGCTGGCAAATTTTCCCTCCTCCCAATTTATTCGAATTTTTTGAATCCCAACTTCGGGGCAACTTCTCTGAAACACTGCCTACAGAGCATCAAATCGTACTTCTGAATTAAGGCGCCATACTGCCCACATCGTCTACAGTAGCGAGCTCCCTTTCCAAACTTTCTCGGCTTTCCATGGCGTTCTTTCGGCATCTATACTATCTCTACTCCAAAGTTCCGCTTGAAGAATTCCTCAGCTTCCTCTCGGCCCACTCGGTGGTTTTTTCCGATCTTCCCCGGAGAACGGTTGCGCCTTGACACACGAAAACCTGCTCTTTCCAAGACTGCTGAAACATTCATTCCAAAAATACCGATGTCTGGACTGTACCGCACACCCGGGATCTCAATGTGCTCCTTAATCCCAAATGAACAGTTTCCAAAATCATCGAACGCCGATGGAGGAATTCGATTCTCTCTACCCTGCAGCAGTAACCTGAGAACTTCACGAGCTCGCTCACCGCGGATGGTCACCATCATGCCGATCGGCTCACCCTTGTGGACTCCGAAGTCTCTGATGGACTTTTTGGCCTTTCGAGAGCTCGCCTTTTGTTGAACGAGATCCTCGATCACGCGTCTTGCCCGCTCAATCGCCTCCCCCGACCTTCCCACACCGATGTTGATCACGACCTTGCCGATTCGAACGCTCCTTGGATCGGTAGTCACTACTTTTTGTTCTTGAACTGTGGTGGTACTCATAGAAAATTAATCCCTCGACTTAGCTCATGAGGCTGCAGTTCTGGTAAGAGTGATCTCCGGCACTTGCTTTCCCAGAGGCAGCAGAACATCGGTAGGAAGTTCCGAAGCTGTACCATCAGCGAAGCGTATCGTGGCGATCGACCCTCTGGAGTAAGTTCCCGGTTTCAGATCTTCCACAATCGCTACTACTCCAGACTTCTCTCCCCGAATAAGCAACGCGAGACTTTCCTTCCCCAGTCTGAAGCTTCCTTGGAATTCTTGGGAAGGAACTTTGATTATACAAGCATCACCTGGTCTTATATCCACCTCAGCCTCCGGGAAGATTACTCGACCGTCGTGCAATCCATAGCTCATCTTGGAGCCCTTGATCGTCTTCTTAGATTTCACATAGCAAAGTTTCAATCCCTTTTCCTTGGATTCAATCTCAACAGGTACGAGTCGTCCGTAACGGGGCACCATTCTGTAAGCCTTCCCGATCCCCGGAAAATCCACGACATCCATGAGACCTACGGGAAAAGATTCAGATTTTAC
>JASHXQ010000134.1 GCA_030043455.1 Nitrososphaerales archaeon
AGTCTTTGATTGAGATTGAACTCATTTTATCCGATTCTGGGCTTCTCGAGTTCTCTGGAGGACTATTGTCATTCTTCTTACCTTTTCTGAGCTTTGACGCATTCCGCGCGTCCACAGGTTTGGAACTTTGTGCTGCAGTCTTTAGCTTTGCAGCTTTTTTCTCTTCTTTGAGCACTTTTTCCTTCAGTCGCTCCCGGCGTCTGCGGAGCATCGCCCGCCGTTTCTTTCGTTTGAGCTCTTTCTTTTCCTCTCTTTCTTTCAGCCGAAGCTTTTTTTCCTTCTCCTTCTTGTCCTTGGCCTTCTTCCGTTCGAGAGCATGATCCGCCCGCACTGATCGCATCAATTCTTTGTAATCCGGCAGAACGACGAGCGGTTCAAAGTCCCTGCAATATTCCCACTGGAACTTTTTTCCATGTTCGATCATGCAAATGTCCCCCAGTTTTTGATAGCGCTGGCAGTCCTTGCAATTCGTTCCGTAATCTTGAACGATAATCTTGGGACTGCTCGACATGGTATTTCCGACTGCTCTAATTTTTCAGGAGAAATTCTTGCGTTCGGAACGCTCCCCTCTCTGGGGAGGTTATTAGGCCTTACTGGAATAAATTCAGTGTATCGGCAGAAGTACGAAGATGAGTATGTCCCAGAGAAAGTGACAAGCGATATTGGAGTAGAGATTTTTCGTGACGTAATAGTTCAGTCCCCACACGGAATCAGCGACGATTACAGTCGCGGGGAACAAAGGGTTCATCGTTGAGATGTGGATCGCAGCATCGATAATTGCCACGATGAAAATCGCGCCCACGCCAAGCTTCTTCGAGAAAAGATTCTGAAGGTTCCCACGGAAGTACGCCTCGAAGCCAATGGCGTCCAGGGCGAGGACGAATACAAGTAATGCGGGGGACGTCCCGGAGAAAAGACCATAGATGCTCTGTTCGTTCGTCCCAGAAACCCCGAAAAGCTTCAGGTGTACCACCGCATAGTTGCCCGCCAGAAAAATCCCGTACAATACGAAAGCCAGAAGGATCCCCAGGGCCACCCCCCTCGAGCTTTCTCTGAATTTTTTCCCGGTCTGATCCGCGAGGAGATAGGCGACACAGATCATGCAGCTCGTCGAGACGATGCTCCCCAGTATGAAATAGGCCCTGGGAATAGTGAACATCTCCACCATCGTAAGGACGACAATGGCAAGCCCGGCTAGTTGCAGGAGAGCTTTGGATCTGGAGAGCTGAACATTCTTCAGTTTAAGTTGCATTGTACAGACAACGGCGCTTAGGACAATTCTTTGTCGAGCGTTTCGATAAACTCCTGGAGCTGCTCGCGCTTTATCCGGGCACCTGCAGCGTGGGGATGACCACCCCCGGAAGTTCCGAGCTTCGTCGTAATCCTTCCGAGCATTTTTCCCAGATCGTGTTTCGATTCCTCAATGGAGCGTGTAGAAATCTCGTAGTATCCGGGCTCCTCCTCTCTTATGGCAACCCCAATGGGGACGTCAAAAGCTCCCACCAAAAAGTTGGCTACATTCCCCGTGGAAGTTTCTGAAGTGATCATGTAGGCAAAATGGTTGTCCACCTTCCTTCCGAACTTTTTGGCTGTAGAAATGAGTTCCGCGGATCTGGTCACGTATCCCTGGGCGTATTCTGACGCTCCTTCAATTTCATGCGGAAACCTTCCGCCGGAGATTTCCTCAGCGATTTTTACCAGCTTCGAGTTGCTGTCCTCGGAACCGCGCCCGACGGAGGCTATCGTGAAGGCGAGGACCGTCGCCTCGTAGAGCAAGAACTGCCGATCGAACGTCGCGATGAGTTTCTTCGCGTAGGGTTGAAGGTCCATGTAATCGGTGATCGCTCCGCAACAGGCAGCTATCTTCATCTGGGGCGAGCTGCGGAATTCCTCCTCGTACTTCCTGTAAACAAGAACTGAGGCGCACTCCTCTACGGAGTGGGTGATCTCCATTCCGGTGGAATTTAGTTTAGACCGGAACTCCTCGCTGAGTGGATGGTGATCAAAATAGTGAACCGTGCCGTACGCGGAGAGCCGTTCGATCTGTTCAAGAAAACCATCGAAGGTACTCTTGTTCAGCCCCAGATCCGAAATGTAATACTCCTCGGCCTGCCCCAACTGGGACATCGTCTCAACCATGTCCCCATAATCTGTCAGGTAGATCTTCGCCCCTGACAAATGACTGAGAAGAGCCCCGGCGCAAATCCCATCTGCATCCTTCCTGTGGGAAAGAGCGATAGCAGATCTGGTTTTCTCAAGTGTCAAAAGTCTCTTCGTCGCGCGCCTGAAAGCTGAAACTTGTTCAGCCTTCGTTTTCCAGCTTCAGCAATGAAGCTTTCGTATCCACGTCAACGAACACTTTGGGATCAGAGACTTCCAAGAGGATCGTATTGGGATTATTTTTCACCAGAGCCCGCGCACCTTCATCACCCGCGAGATCTTCCAGAACTGAAACCATCGACAAGGGCAAGATTATGGGATTTCTAGCTTCGCCTTTGCTCGAGAGCGCGACGATGCTCCCGGGAGATTTTTGAAACCTTTCGATCAACTGATCTAAATGATGAGAAGCGAGATAGGGCTGGTCAGCCACCATGATGATCACTCCCAAGCTGTCGTCAGGAAGATTTGCAAGCCCGCTTTTGATCGAAGTAGAAATCCCCTGCTTGTAATTTTTGTTTAGGACGACCTGGGCCCTACCCAATCGCAAGTTCTCGAGAATTTCGGAAGAGCTATTCCCCAGCACGAGGAAGACATAATCTGCCTTCGACGCGTCAGCCACATCGATCGCGATCTGAACTAGACTTTTCCCCTGAATTTCCGCGAGCTGCTTTGGACTACCGAAACGGACCGAAGAACCGGCAGCAAGAACAATGCAGGCTATCTTCTGCTGTTTCTCCGAGTTCAACGGACGGCCACGGGAATTCCGGAGTAAAGGAAAATTATCCGCCGGTAACGTACATCGGGCGAACGTGGTGCAGAGTTTGATGCTGCTTTATCATCTGTTCCACACCCGGAGATTTCAGTTTCAGGCTTTTCCGGAAAAACTCGGAGATCTCTTGATCTCGAGCTCCTCCCCGCAGCAATGAAGCAACGTCAAACTGCTGGGTACTGAAGAGACAGGGCACGAATTTTCCATCAGCGGTCATTCTGATCCGATCGCAGTCTCCGCAAAACGGCTTGGAAATAGAGGTGATGATTCCAAACTCACTGTCACCATCGGCGAAGCGGTAGTTGTCAGAAGTGCTCCCGGGTTCCCTTTCCAGAGGAACGACGTTGAATCTGGAAGAGATTCTCTCCAGAATCTCCTTGCCCGTTACTACCTTGCTCTCCTCCCACATTTTCTTCCCATCAAAGGGCATGTATTCTATGAAACGTACCACGACGCCCTCCCTTCTGGCTACCTCGGCGAAATCCACAATTTCGTCATCGTTGTAACCCCTGATGATCACTGTGTTGACCTTCACGCTATCGAACCCGACATCCCGGGCAGTCTTTAGTCCGCTGATTACTTTGTTGAACGCGTCGCGCTTTGTAATCCCGAAAAACCTGGCCGCCCTAAGACTGTGAAGGCTGACCGTCACGGAATACAGACCCGCGACTTTGAGAGCGGCAGCTTTCTCGCCTAGATAGTAACCGTTTGTGGTCATCCCCAGCCGCTTCAGCTTCCCCAACTTCGAGAGCCGAGCAACGAGCTCCACAATGTCTTTCCGGACCAGAGGCTCACCACCTGTAAGTCGAACTCGGTCTACCCCCATCTCCGCCAGAATGTCTACGACTCTGCAGATCTCCTGCGGTGTAAGGACCGCGTCATTTGGCAACCACTCGGGCTCATCTGGCATGCAAAAATTACAGCGAAAGTTACATTTGTCAATAACAGAGAGACGAAGCTTCCTGATTACTCGCCCGTAAGAGTCGATCAGCGAACTCGTCTCGCCCATGAGAAGCGGCCTGAGGGGTAAAACAAGATTTTCTGATAATAAAGTATGACGGTTCGTACCAACTGTTTACACGGTTAAGGTTGTCAGCGTCAGGCCTGACCTGTTCCCATTCTTTGGGTATTACGACCCTAAGTTTAGAAGAGAATCATGTCAGGAAGCTTCACAATCCATATTATGCCCTAAAGAATCGACCTCAAGACGAATATGAAAGTGTCACTGCTGGATACTGCTGCGAGAAATCAGATTCTTGACTTTTTCCGGGGTGATTGGGAGCTCCAGAAACCTCACATTGAAAGGTTTTAGCGCGTCATCGATAGCGTTTGTGATCGCACCAGCTGTAGGAATGGCCGCACCCTCACCCAATCCCTTGAATCCACCCAGAGTGTGGGAGGGAGTTTCGATGGAATCGACAAAAACAGATGGCATTTCCCCGGCAGTAGGCAGGAGATAATCCATGAAGGTCGAGGAGAGAAGCTGTCCATCATCCGCATAGAGAAGGTCCTCAAACATGGCGCCTCCGATTCCGTGGGCGAGTGCGCCGTGCACCTGGCCATGAGCTGTCATCGGATTGATCAAAACGCCACTGTCGTCGACTATGAAGTACTTCAAGAGACGCACAAGTCCCGTCTCGGGATCTACCTCGACCTGAACCAGATGCGTGGCGTAGCTACACGTTGTTGGGGCGTCGGGCTCGTAAAATGAAACCACGTCCAGCCCGGGCTCCATACCTTCCGGCAGTTTGGAGGAAAATCTTAGGGCAGTGTCGGCTACTTCTCTGAAGGAGACAGATCTTTCTGGATTCCTCCTCGAAGAAATCTGGCTGTCCCAGATCTCTAGATCTTCGGGGGCTTCTTTGAGCATGTGCGCAGCAATGAGGAGAACCTTGTCCTTCATTTTCCTCGATGCTTTGATGCAGGCTCCTCCCGTCGTTACCGTTCCGCGACTCGCCCACGCGCCAAACCCGTATGGCGCATGCTGAGTGTCCCCCTCTTCTACGAGGATATCCTCAAACTTCACACCCAGATTGTCTGAGATCACTTGGGCAAAAACCGTTTCATGCGGTTGACCCTGCCCAGCCATCCCCAACTGCGCGGTGATTTTTCCAGAAGGATCAGCCGAAAGATGGCAGGATTCCCAGCCGCCAACCGCCCAGCCCAGAGCAGTCTGCAGCCGAGACGAAGCTGGAGCGGTGTACTCCACGTAGGTCCCGATGCCAATCCCCAAAAACCGCCCCTCTCGTCTCGCTTTTCTCTGCTCGGTCACGAGATTATCGTACTCTGCCAGTTTGATGGTGCGCTGCAGGACTTCCTTGTAATTTCCGGAGTCGTAAATGACGCCGATGGGAGTGGTCCAGGGCAGGTCCCGTGAATCGATCATATTCTTGAGGCGGATTTCGATGGGAGAGAGTTGGAGTTTTCCAGCGGCGATATCCATCATGCGTTCGACAACGAAAGCCGCGACGGGCCGCCCAAAACCGCGGTGGGGCCCGCAAGGAGCTTTGTTCGTGACGACGCACCACAGATCGAAATCGTAGTTCCTCAATTTGTACGGCCCAGGGATGGATGCCACCGTTAGCATCGCTGGTTGCACTTCTGTCCAGAAAGTGCCAGAAACACCAAAGTCGGCGATTGCCTTATCCCTCACTCCGAGGAGAGTCCCGTCTTTTCGGAACGCGCACTCTACGTAATGTACTTGCTGCCTTTCGTGGCCCGCGGTCAGAAGATGCTCTTTCCGATCTTCGTACCACTTTACCGGACGCCCTAATTTGAGTGAGAGAATTACCGTGGACACTTCGTCCTGGAAAACGGCAGACTTTATTCCGAAACCGCCGCCGACCTTTGGCGCAATCACCCTGATCCGGTGTTCGGGAAAATCGAGAGTCTGGGAAAGAAAAGTTCGGAGAGCGTGAGGGAACTGAGTCGAGGCGTAAATGGTAAGCCTATTCTCGGTGCGGTCAAAACTAGCAAGCATCGCCCTGGTTTCGATGGGAGTGGGAGAGTATCTGTTGCTGACGAGCCTTTCCTTCACGACGAGATCCGCGTTCCGGAAGGCTTCCTCGGTCCCCGGACTCTTCATTCCGTCATGAAAGATCACATTGTCACCCCAATCTTCGTACAGCAGCGGAGCTCCGTTCTCCATCGCTTTTTCGGCGTCCACGACCACATCGAGAGGCTCGTATTCGACATCAATCAGCTCTACAGCGTCTTCGGCAGTGGCGCGGGATACAGCGGCGACTGCAACCACCGGCTCCCCTACATATCTGACCTTGTCCGTCGCGAGTGACAGACGTTCAGGCGTCCTCAGACCGGGCTTCGCCATCCAGGTGACGAGTTGCTTCGCGGTCTCCCTGCCCGTCAAGACGTACACAACACCAGATAGCTCCAAGGCTTTGGTTACATCGATGTTTTTTATTCGGGCGTGGGCGTACGGACTGCGGAGAAAAGCGGCGTACAGCATGTTGGGTAATTTCAAATCATCTGTGTAGGTTCCGGCACCCTTGAGGAGCTGCAAATCTTTCCGTGGTTTTACATTTCGGCCTACCATTTTTTGTTCGGAAAGTTCAGCCTCACTCTTGACGACAGTCGAGGAGGACGACAAATCTGGCTCTGAAAAATTCCTCCAAACCTTAAAAATTTCACCCCGGGGGACATTTTTTTCCTTTACCGGGGGACCTGATTCTACTTAGAGTTACTCGATTTTGCAGAGTCAGAAACCAGATTTCAAAGCACGAAAGATTAGATGGTTCGAGAAGGATCTCCGTAGAAAATGGATCCCTTTGATCGGATCATTTACATCATAATTATCCTTGCATCATTAGCCCTCTTTGCGACTTTTTACATGACTGAAGTTCAATCGGAGGGCTTTGGGTATAATCCAACTTTTCAGGGCTGGATTGACATGGCTGCGGGAGTCACGGTTTTCTTGTGGATCTTGGGTTTCCTCTTGTTGTTTCTGAACCGCCGGATGAGCACCTCCGGATTCGCGTAAGCTGCATCTCCAAAAGCTCCAGCTGGGAAGCATCACTCATAGCAAGATCGAATTAAAGTTCCGTACTATTGAAATTTAGGGCAACCGCAAGCTTCTGCTTATACATTGGTGGGAACGTCCACAGCTTGAGGCCTGCTCGCCCTCGCTCGCTCTGAAGTTACATAGTCGATGATTCTCG
>JASHXQ010000135.1 GCA_030043455.1 Nitrososphaerales archaeon
AGCAACTTTCTCGCCTCCTCGGGCTTCCTGGCCATCACGTAGGCATAAGCCAGATCTCCGTAGAAGGCGAAGCTCTTGCTTTCTTCAGCAGCCTTCTTTACTTCCGCGAGGCCTTCATCGATTTTACCACTTCGGATGTGCGCCAACCCCAGATTGTCCAGGGTGAACCAATCCCCTGGATCCAAGTCTAGCGCTTCTTTGAAGTATTTGATCGCTACATCGTATCGACCGGCGTAAAGATTCCAGGTCCCGGCATTCCCTAGAGTACTAGATGAAAGAGGATCGAGCTCGACAGCCTTCTTGACCTCTTGGAGACACTTTTCCCACTGATGAGTAAAGGCGTAGATAGCTGCCAGACCCAAGTGAGCGTCCGCGAGATTGGGATTTAGCTCTATAGCCCTCTTGAATTCCTGTTCTCTCCTCAAGCTGAAGTCACCTCCATGCGCGAACGCCAGCGCCAAGTGACAGTCAGCGAGGGATTCGTCGACGGAAAGCGCTTTCTTTGCTGCCTGTTCGGCTCGCTCATACGCCATCTTTGTATCTACTAGCTCTTGAAACCCTAGCTTAGAGTAAACTCCCGCGAGTCCACAATAGGCGAGAACATACTGAGGGTCGAGGCGTATCGCCCGCTCAAAGTGTTGGAGCGCACTGTCGAGCGAAGCTTTGTCCCATCTCTGCCCGCTAACCTTACCTTTCAGATATTCAAGGTGGGCTTCCACGCTACCAGTCTCTCCCCGGTCAATATTTTTCCGATCGAGATCGCTCAGCCTGAGATGCAGGCTGGAAGCTACGCTTTCAGCGACTTCACTCTGTACGGCAAAGATGTCCTCGAGCTTTCGATCGTAGCTCTCGGCCCAGAGATGACCCTCGGTGTTCGAATTGATGAGCTGCGCAGTGACGCGGATTCTATTCCCGGCTTTTCTAACGCTCCCTTCAATCAGCGTTCCCGCCCTAAGTTCCTTGCCGATCTGGTTCGCGTTCTTTTCCTTTTTCTTGTAGTTCATTACTGAAGTTCGGGCGATGACTTCCAACCCCTTGAGCAAGGATAATCTAGCTATCAGTTCTTCGGTGAGACCATCAGCGAAGTATTCGTCGTTGGGATCGGGACTCAAGCTCGCAAAAGGAAGGACGGCTATTCGGTGCCGGTCAAGAGACATTTCGCTCACAGGCTGACGATCCCACGGAAGCACCACCTTGTAAATCTCGATATTATCCGTTACGTTCTTGAGAATCTTGCTACCTTCACTAACTAGCGGGTGTTCGAACTTGTTCTTGATCTGGGCGTAGACCTGCTCGGTTAAGCAGATCCCACCGGGAACTGCGAGAGCCTCTATTCTGGAAGCAATGTTTACTGCATCCCCGTAAACATCGTTTTGATTGTGAAGCACATCTCCCAGATGGATGCCGATCCTTAAGAGAACCTGATTTTCTGGCGAGCGTTTCCTATTGGATTCGTGAAGCGCCTTCTGGATTTCGAAGGCACATCTAACAGCTTCAAGAGCGCTCGCAAATTCTATGAGAAAAGCATCACCGATGGTCTTGATTTCCTTTCCGGCGTGATTCGGGAGGAGCGCTCTGACGATCTTCCGCTGCTCTTCCAAAAGTCGCAGGGAAAGAGGTTCGTCCTTTTGGGTGAGAGCGGTGTACCCTACGATATCGGTGAACATTAGCGCTGCGAGCCGGCGCTCTTCCTCCGACATGTTCTCAAACATTGTCCTCTAAGCTTGAAGTTAAAAACTGTAGTGGGTTGCAAATCCATCTTTATTTTGGATTTACTTACTTACCGTGAAAGAGTCGAAAAATTTCTTTTAAGATTCCCCCATCCCAAGTTGTTACGGAGGAGAGGCCCACGAGTCTGAAAGCAAGTGGATTTTTAGGGCGATACTTCTGATAGCGAAGGGCTCTGGGACTTATATGGGTGGATAACCAAGACAGAATTCCACACCCTCTCTCAATTTTCTTGAAGGGAAGATTTTTTAGAACTCTGGTAACTTTTGGCGATCTCAGCTTTCAGTGTTTAGAAGATTGATCGAAATCGATGGTAGACTGCCGCAAAATATCCACTACAAGTGGTCGAAGGATGTCAAACCGATTGCGAGAGTACAGCAGGGCGAAAGGGTGAAGATGGAAATTCCTGACTGCTTCATCAATCAATTAAACGAAAACTCGAATGTCCAAGATCTGAAAAAGATTGATCCTGCAACAATGGATGGAGCCAGCGGGCCAATCTACGTGGAAGGTGCAGAGCCGGGAGATATTTTGCAGGTGGACATTCACGAAGTGAAGCCTGGCAGATGGGGTTTCTCGATGACTGACGAAGCCTACGGGATACTTCCAGGCCGCTTTCAAGACAAGCTCACCCTTTGGGATTTGCGAGACGGGTATGCGATTGCCAGAACGGGTTTCACAGGAATCAAACTTCCTACCAATACTTTCTTGGGGATAATGGGAGTTGCGCCTTCGGAAGGAGAGTTCCCCATGCTACCGCCCCAATACTTCGGGGGGAACATCGACAACAAGCTCTTGGCTTCTGGTGCCACGTTATTTCTTCCGGTAAATACTTCGGGGGCTCTTTTTTCCGCCGCGGATCCGCACGCAGCTCAGGGAGACGGGGAATCCGGAGGCACCGGGATCGAGACAAGTGCCACGGCGTCGTTTACTTTTCGTGTCATCAAAGGTCCGCCCATAAAATATCCCAGAGCGATCGTGGAGCTCAATTCTAAGAAGACATTACTCACGATGGGAATTGCGGACGATCTCTACAAAGCTTCGCAGTTTGCAATGGAGAGCATGGTCGATGAGTTACAACGCCGTGGTATTCCGGGAGGAGACGGGTACACGATCCTTAGCCTCGCTGGAGATCTGCACATCACTGAGATGGTCGACACGCCCAACTATGTAGTGTCGATGACCATCCCGATCGAAGTCATCCAAAAAAATTGATCTGATTTTCTTGGTCGATCCCTCGGGTGAGATCCTAGACCGGCTTGGAGAAAGAATCGCCACCAGCAACCGGATACTATACTACCCGCTGCTCGTGAAGAGTGCCCGCGGTTCCACCATCACTGATGTCAACGGCAAGAACTACTTGGATTTCAATGCCAGTTGGACTGTTGCCGGGTTGGGGTACTCCAACCCAGAAGTGGTGGAGGTGATCAAAGCGGAGATTGAGTCGAGCGCTGGCCTTGCAACTTGCTCGTTTCCCAACGAGACGTTGTTGAAATTTGCCGATGAGCTGGCCTCCCTCATGCCTGGAACTTTTTCGAAGAAGGTCTGGTTCGGCCACTCTGGAAGTGACGCCTGCGGGGCAGTGTACAAGCTGCTACCGATCGCCACCAAACGACCGAGGGCCCTAACTTTCTATGGAGGGATGCACGGGACGGATCTCGCTGGGATCGCGATGGGCGGCCATCCGTCAACCCGGAATTTTGGAGTTCCCAGTTTGGTAACCAAAGTACCGTACGCGTACTGCTATCGCTGTCCGTTTGGTCTGGAGTATCCCAGCTGCGGCGTTTACTGTGCGAGTGATTTTATCGAGGATCAGGTGTTCAAGTATACGACTCTGCCTGATGAGATTGCGTTCCTCCTGGTCGAGCCCATGCAAAGTGATGGCGGGGATATCGTACCGCCTGAGGAGTATCTGAAAAAGCTCAAGGACACCTGCGACAAGTTCGGGATTCTCTATGTGTCCGATGAAGTGAAAGTCGCGCCGAGCCGGACAGGAAGACTTCTGGGGGTGGAAGGGAGCGGAGTCACTCCGGACGCCATTACACTCGGCAAATCGATCGCATCAGGGATGCCGGTGGGAGCCATGGTGGCAAAAGAGGACCTTTTGAATGGTCCCTTCCTCTCGTCAACCCTCTCAGGTAACTCGATCTCTGCGGCCGCCGGACTCGCCACTATTCAGCTTCTGAAACAGGAAAGTCTTCTGGCGAACGCGAAAGAAACGGGGAGTCTCTTGATGAAGCGCTTGGAGGAAATGAAAGAGAGGCATGAAATTATCGGGGACGTGCGTGGCAGAGGCTTGTTTGTAGGAGTGGAGTTTGTGAAGGACAGAAAATCAAAAACGCCAGCCAAAATGGAGACTGCAAAAATAGTTTACAAGGCCTGGCAGCTGGGGTTGATCACAGTCTATGTCGGAGCGGATCAAAACGTACTGGAGTTGACTCCTCCCTTGATCATTACTCCTGAAGAAATCGAAAAGGGAGCCGACATTCTGGAAGCCGCGATTTCGGACGTGGAGAAGGGCCTGGTTCCCGACTCGTTGGTCGAAGACTATACCGGCTTTTGAAATTTAGAGTAGTCTCTTGATCTGGTCTGAAATAATTTTCTCGTCACCCTCGGCGAGGTACAACGTATTTACCTCCAGACTATTACCTCCGTGATGATATAGCCACACCGAGGGATCTCCGTCCCGGAGCTTATTGTTCAGGTTGGCCACGGCTCCGGGGGATAGCTTCTCAAAAATGATCTTGAGCCCAAGCTGATGGTAACCGATCCCCTCCACAAGCTCCTCTGGCCATGTCGTGAATTTCAAATTGGGCACGTCCGCAAGCAGCTGTTTCAACTTATCCATCCTCCGGTGCGCCGGCTCGATCCTTTCTTTGTGATGATCCATTTTCACCCATCTCTGGAGTGCTGCAAGCGTTCCGACGATTTCCTGCCTATCGAGCTTGTAGCCCCTACCGATGCTCCTGTAAAACCCCGGTCGGGGATCATAGCTGCCGGCCTCCTGGCCGATGAAGCTGTGCAACGACACCGCGTCGATCAGATCATTTCGACCACAGACCCAGCCCGCAGAGTTGGCACCCTGCACATACTTTGCAGCGAAGCAAACGAGGTCTGCGCCCATCTTGGTAAAACGCTGCAACAGATCGATGGGATAGGTCTGTCCCGCAGCATCTACTATGATTGGCACTCCGTGCTTGTGCCCGATCTCGATGATTTCTTGTAGCGGAATGATGTCTGTCCTTGAATCAGGATAATCCGGGACCATGAAGTGGATCGCTGCTGTCTTCTCTGTAAACGCAGCTTCCAGATCTTCCCGTCGAGCCCCCCAGACTTCGTGGCCGACCTGCGCAAATCTTCCTCCAGGAACCTCCATACTCCGGTCATACATTCCCGGCTCGCCGCCGTGAGCGCCCCGAAGATTTCGCTGGATTATGATTTCGTTCTTCATCCCGATGGTATCCGGAAGGCGCCGCATTTTTTCAGGATCCTTTCCGGCGATGCAGGCTGCGGCTGACAGGACCAAGGCAGCAAAAGATCCAGAAGTTACGTGCGCTCCCTCGGCGGCACAGTACCTCGCGATTTCTTTCCCTACTTTATCCTCCAGTTCCCAGACGCCGCACCAGTTGCTGGTAGCCTCTTCCATCGCGTCCAGAACTTCTTTGGGAATAACCGAACCGCCCAGCCGGGTAATGGGGAATTGGCCGTTCACTACTCTCCTCACTCCAAGTTCTTTGTACGAGCTCAATGAATCTACGACCCCTAGTTCGAGATCAGGCGCGTCCGGGCGCCATTTTTAGCTTTGAGGAGGGGGATGCCCGCAACTTCGTCAACAAGAAAACCGACAAAAAAATAGGCTGGATACTCTCACATCAGTCATCGGAAAGAACGACAGCAAAACCGCATCATCACTGGGTTTCAATGATCGTCTCAATTGAATCTGCGTGAACTATCATTTTTGGGGGATATCCCAGAATTTCTTGAACCAGAGTTGTGTTGAAGGTCTTGGCGAACGCCGTTCCATTCTCGTTGAAAGGCTGGT
>JASHXQ010000136.1 GCA_030043455.1 Nitrososphaerales archaeon
GAAAGATCACCCGAGAGGAACTTTGATGGGTCAATATAGCCTAGGACAACCGCCGCGTCAGTGACGGTAGGTTTGCTCCCGCCTTTCGCATAGCACATGGGGCCCGGATCCGCACCCGCACTTTCCGGACCAACCTGCAAAAGTCCATTTTTTACGGATGCGATCGAGCCTCCACCCGCACCAATGGATCTGATATCATACATCGTGAGAAGCATCGGATAATTTTCTACTTCAGTCTGGTGAACCACATTCGCCTGCCCCTTCTCGATCACGCATACATCGAGACTGGTGCCACCAATGTCCATCGTGATCATCTTGTCCTCTTTTTTTAGTTCGGAGACGTAGATCGCGCCAACTACTCCACCTGCTGGACCTGATTGAACGGTGGATACTGGAGTACGCGCGGCAGTTCTCGCTGCCATCACTCCGCCGTCAGATCGCATGATCAACAGTTTTCCTTTGAAACCTCTTGAAGCGAGAGTATGCTCCAATTCAGTAAGATAGCTTTCGACGATCGGTTTAATGTAGGCGTCAAGAACTGTAGTCGAGGTCCGCTCATATTCCCTGTATTCGCTCACGACATCGGACGAAATCGACACCGTGATCTGGGGATATTTTGAATGGATAATTTTTCTTGCCTTCTCTTCCTGCGAGGGATTCTTGTACGCATGGAGGAAGGAAAGAGCAATTGATTCGACGCCCTGATTCTCAATCAGCTGTTTGGAGACCCGGATTAACGCATCCTCGTCCAGCTCTTCTATTATGTCGCCTTTGTAATTCAGGCGTGCAGGAACACCAGCTGTGTGCCTTCTCATTACCAGTCGCGGAGGTTTGTAGTAGTTGTAATCGTATTCGCTTTCAGCAGGAACGTCACCCCGCCCGATCTCAAAAATATCAGAGAGCCCCAAGTTAGAGATGATACCAGTGCGCGCACCTTTTTTCTGAATGATCGCATTTACTCCCAAAGTTGTGCCGTGAAGAATCAGGTAAGTCTCGCTTAGAGGGGTACCTAATTTCTCGATGGCATTCATGAACCCAATGGTCGGGTCGTGTGGAGTCGTGGGCGACTTGGCTAGCCTGAAACCCTTCGTGTCCTCGTTGAATTCCACTGCGTCAACGAACGTACCGCCGGTGTCGACTCCGATCCGGTATTTTCCTTTATTGGAGATCATTCCTGATTATGCCCCCATTCTTCACAACGAACTGTATTTTGCCTAATGCCCTAACATCTGAAAGCGGGTTCGACGGAATAGCAATAAGATCGGCTAGATATCCTTCCTTGACTTGTCCTAATTGATCTGGCACTCCGCAGAGTTCTGCTGCACTGGTCGTTGCGGCCCGGAGCGCTTCAGCCGGAGAGAGACCGGCCTCGGTCAGGAATTCGATCTCTCTTGCGGTAACGTTGACACCCCTGTTCAAATCTCCCGCAGGCATGTCAGTTCCATTCAAGATTTTCACACCCTCCGCGACGGCATTTTTGATGCTCTGGAGGTGGGAGTCTCTCGCACTCACTGCCTTTTCGATTGTCCACTCTTCGAAATGGTGCTCTCTCATCCACTCCGGGGATCGCGTGACGCTCAAAGTAGGATCCAGATAACCCCCAGTCTCTCTGATCTTTCTTGCAGCTTCTCGGCTAAGCACGTAGCCGTGCTCAAAGCACTTGACTCCCGCTTCCGCGGCAGCTATAATCGGGCGAGACCCTCCGGAATGCGCACAGACGTAGGTTCCCTTCGATCGGGCAACAGAAGTGACTGCCTCCATTTCCTCGACGGTCATCTGCGGCTCTTCGAAGGCTTCCTCCTTCTTTGCAATTCCACCCGTGATGAAGATCTTCAGATGATTTGCTCCTAGCCCAAGTTCTTCCCTCGCAGCTTTGCGGAATTCCTCCGCCCCGCTAAGCTCGTGCTGTCCAAAACCCGAACCATGTCCTCCTACAGCGCTGAGACCTTTGCCACCTGCGAAAAGACGGGGCCCCTCAATCCATCCTTTATCGATCATCTTTCGAAGATAGATGTCGGCCCTGTTCTGCTCGCCCACGGTTCGCAACGTGGTAACCCCGGCAATGAGCGCATCGTGGGCTCGTCTGTAACACCGAAGAACTGTGATTGCTGGCGATTCATTCGGATCTGTGTCCTTGAAAGGAAATACTAGGGATAGATTGTTGTGCATGTTGAATAGTCCGGGGAGAATGTAATTCCCCTTGAGATCGACCCGATCCCCTTCGAACGATTCACGCTTTGAAATTGCCTGGATCTTCCCGTTAGTTACCGCGACATTGACGTTGTCATCGATTGTCGAATTAGCTACGTCGACGACATTGCAATTCTCAAGGAGTAAATTTGAGTTCAAGCTTTGGCATCGCTTCTCCTTTCTTGTTCCGATTTAAGAGCGGCCTGATCTTTATGGTTGCTAAAATGCATTTCCAGCAAAAAAATTGCCAAGTCCCACACAAACTTTAGTACTTGGTTAGTGACCTTGTAGCATCGAATGGAAACATTTGAAGCTCTAGCGCGGAGGCGAACTTGCAGGGACTTTAGTAAGGATATGGTCACGCGTGAAATCCTCGAAAAGCTTCTCTACGCAGCTAGCAGAGCACCCACCGCGTGCAACGCTCCCTACAGACACTTCCTTATCGTTGACGATCCTCGTGTGATAAAATCGATACGCCAGCTCTCTCCGTCGCTCCTTGCTGATCCACCGATTCTGATCATCATTGTGGTTGATTTGAGAGTGGCCATCCAGGGCACCGGGCCTCTCGCTGAATTTAGCGCCTATGTAGATAGTGGAGCCGCTGGTCAAAACATCCTGCTCGCTGCTGCGGACCTTGGACTAGGGGCACAATTCACGATGATTCCGGTGATGTCGGGAATCCGGGAGATCCTTGATCTCCCCAGCCACTTCAGGGTGGATCTCATCATTCCCATAGGTTATCCTAGGAAAGACTCGAAGGGAGGCGTAAAAGCACCAAGAAATGCAAATCTAGTTTTCCGGAATCGTTTCGGTGAAAAGTATTGAGCGACAGGTCAGACAGTGTCTTTGATTATGCCACGTTTCTCGCAAATAGCGCGAGAGGTTCCTTGGAAGAGGGAGTCTTCAGCGCAAGTTTGAGACTCATCGACGCGCTGGGTAGGTTGCCCCAAATAGTTCCCGAAAGCATTGATAGCGATTCGTTCTTGAAAGAGATTACCGAGATCGTAAATCGGGGAAAGACCACCAATTTTCTCGAGTCGAGAGATGCCTACATCAAATTCCTAGACGAGATCTTGAAGCGCTTTGCTCAGGAAATAAAGAAGCGGAATGGTCTTTCCTGAAATTTCGACAACATTTCTTCAGAAGTAACCGGCACTCGAATTTCCCAGCAAACTAGAAATACGAAGATAGGAATTTGCGCTCAAATACATGGCTGAAGAAAAGGATTCACTAGCCCGCTACATTATTTTGCGGCTTCTTCTATTGATTCCCACTTTCCTCGGCGTCTCCATTATTTCCTTCATCATCATAAAACTGACCCCGGGAAATCCCCTGATCAGCATAATTGGATTTGGCGGACCGGGAAGCTCCCAAGAGGCCGCGAAAATCAGTCAGGAATTAGGTTTAGGGCAACCACTTTACGTCCAGTATGGCCTTTTCCTCTGGAGGATCTTGCACGGAAACCTGGGAAACAGCATCCAGAACCAAGTTCCGGTAGTGAATCTCTTTGCGCATGCTTTACCCCTCACCTTGGAGCTAATATCCGTCGCGATGGTTTTCGCGCTTGTGATCGGGATACCCATTGGTTTGCTCGCTGGTGTACGGAGAAATACCGTGACTGATCAAGTAGCGAGAGTTGGATCAATCTTTGCCGCTTCGCTACCTGACTACTGGCTGGGATTAATGTTCCTGATTTTATTTGCGTTCTACCTGAGAATTTTTCCGATCGGCGGCGACACCCGTCCAGATTCTGTGGTGCTGCCCGCCCTGACACTGGGTATTGGTCTGGCCGGCTTGATCGTTCGACTGATGCGCTCATCCATGTTGCAAGAAATTCATCAGGACTACATCCGGACTGCCAAATCCAAGGGGCTTAGGGAGAGAACTATCATTTTCAGGCATGCCCTCAGAAATGCCATACTTCCTGTCATCACCGTGACTGCTCTGCAGTTGGGATATCTACTTGCAGGGGATTTTTTTGTAGAATACGTTTTCGCATGGCCAGGGGTTGGGAGACTGGTGGTCAGTGCGATTCTGGTTAAGGACTATCCGATAGTTCAGGGCTTCTTGCTCCTAGCCGCAACCTTCTACGTTTTGCTCAATTTGTTGGTCGATATTCTCTATACTGTTGTCGATCCTAGAATAAGGTTGGTGAGGTAGCTGTCACTTCCTGCGAGAAATCCTCAAGCAATTTCCGAGACCACGGAGGAGGAGATCGAGGGAACTAATCAGCCAGGAGAATCTGGGCAATCTCTTTCCAGGATTGTCCTGAGATCTCTCCTACGGGACAAGGTTGCGATCTTTGCGCTCGCCGTTATTACACTCGTCGTCATTGCGGCGCTCTTTTCCAAGGAAATTGCTCCCTACAACCCGGACTTGCAGAGCCTCCCAGGGGCGTTGAAGGGTCCGTCAAGTGCCCACCTACTCGGTCAGGATGATCTAGGGCGTGACATATTGAGCCGGATAATCTACGGATCTCAAGTTTCGATGGCGGTAGGTGCGAGCGTGGTCAGTGTTTCGGTTGTAATTGGTGTCTTCCTAGGAGCCGTGGCAGGTTACTTTGGTGGCACGACTGACATCATCATAATGCGATTTGTCGATGTTTTCCTCTCCTTTCCCGGAATCATACTTGCAGTTGCAGCTGTTGCAATCGTTGGACCAGGACTTGAAAATGTGATAATTGCTCTAATTATCATCAACTGGCCCGGATACACGAGAGTGATGCGAGGCGAAGTGCTGAAGATCAAACAAAACCCCTACGTGCTAGCTTCCTTCGGGATGGGCGCTTCAAGCTTCTGGATATTGAGAAAGCATATCATTCCTGCGGCGATTTCGCCCGTGGTTGTTCTAGGAACTATTGGTTTTGGCTGGGCCGTCCTTGCCGAGGCGGGATTGAGTTTCCTCGGCCTCGGGGTCCAACCTCCCACTCCGAGTTGGGGAGGCATGGTGGCTGAAGGGCTGGATTACATTCTTGAAGATCCGTACATCGCGCTTTACGGGGGACTGGCGATTGCGGTCACCGTTCTTTGTTTCAACATACTTGGCGACAGTTTGCGGGATGCCTTAGATCCGTCTTTGAGGATTTAATCCGTGTAAAATTCGGCTGATGCTGGCATGACCCAGGAGACCCGGAAAGATGAAAGCCAATGCTTGATGAGCATCCAGAACCTCAAGACGCATCTTTTCACTTCCAAGGGCGTCGTCAAAGCGGTGGATGATGTCAGCTTCGATGTTCACAAGGGAGAGATTCTGGGAATAGTTGGAGAATCAGGTAGTGGCAAAACCATGACGGCCCTTTCATTGATGAGGTTGATACCCACTCCCCCAGCAAAGATCGTCTCCGGAAAAATGCTACTGGACGGAGAGGATCTCGTGACTCTTCCAGAAGAGAAGATGAGAGAAATCCGAGGAAGCAAGATCTCGATGATCTTCCAGGATCCCTTAACCTCCTTGAACCCATTGATGAAGATCGGCACTCAGATCAGTGAAGTTATGCGCGTTCACGACAAAGGGACAACGAAGGATGAAGCCAATGCTGACGCAGTAGAGCTTCTAAAACTCGTCGGAATTCCCGAAGCCGAGACGCGAGCTTCTCAATACCCCTTTGAACTTTCAGGCGGTATGAGACAACGGGTTATGATTGCGATTGCCTTAGCTGCGAAACCAGAACTGATCATCGCTGATGAACCGACAACGAACCTCGACGCCACCATTCAAGCCCAAGTCCTCTCGCTTCTGAAAAGTGCGAGAGAGAAGCAACGAACCTCCATTTTGGTAATCACCCACAATCTAGGAATCGTCGCATGGATCTGCGACAGGGTTGCTGTTATGTACGCCGGAAGGATAGTGGAACTGGGACCAACAAAGCTCGTTTTGCAGAATCCATTGCATCCGTACACTCAAGCTCTGCTAAAGTCCGTCCCTAGGGCAGACAGCGATCGGGGAAAATTGGAAACAATTCCAGGCGAGGTGCCGAAACTCATTGGGCTCACTCCGAGTTGTCACTTCTATCCTAGATGCCCATACGTAATGTCGGAATGTACTTCTACCGATCCCGAGATGGTTCAGGCCGAGCCAGATCACTGGGTAAGCTGCTTTCTCTTTCCCGGAACCGAGGAGAAAAACTAGGAGACCGAACTGCCATCCATGTCGTCTGATCTGCTGCTTGATGTAAGAGGTCTGACAAAGCGATTTCCCGTCAAGAAAGGACTTGTTTTCAAGAGAATCGTCGGAGAGGTCCACGCCGTCACAGATGTTTCCTTTACCATTTCGAGGAATCAGATCTTAAGCATCGTGGGTGAAAGTGGTTCAGGGAAGACTACCATCGGGAGGATGGTTTCCGGACTGTTGAAACCAACTTCGGGCAGCATCTTGTTTGAAGGAAAGGAGATGTGGAAACTAGACAAGGGCGCACTCAAGGAAGCTCGAAAGAAGATCGGGATCGTCTTTCAAGATCCCTACGCCTCGCTCAACCCTCGGATGAAGATCCAAGATGTAATTTCAGAACCTCTCGCAATTCATGGCTGGAACAAGACCACTCGGATAGAGCGAGCGAAGGAACTTTTGACACAAGTAGGACTTTCGAAGGGTGATGCGACGAAGTATCCCCACCAGTTCAGCGGTGGCCAACTCCAGAGGATCGCAATCGCGAGGGCGCTTGCCCTAAGTCCTTCCTTGATTGTTGCTGACGAACCCGTATCTTCTCTGGATGTTTCGGTTCAAGCTAAAATCATCAATCTGATGTATGATTTACAGAAAAAGCTCGGAATCTCCTACCTGATCATTTCTCACGACCTCGGAGTTGTCAGACACATCAGTAACAAAATTGTAATCGTATATCTGGGCTACGTGATGGAGGTTGCTCCCACTGATGAGCTATTTGCGAGGGTCCTTCATCCCTATTCTCAAGCTCTTTTTTCTTCGGTTCTAGTACCCAATGTCGAGGAGATGCAAAAAAATCCCCCAAAACTCCTTTCTGGTGAAATACCTTCTCCCATGAACCTACCCAGTGGTTGCAAATTCAGTACGAGGTGTCCGTACGTTCGCGAGGATTGCAAGCGAGAAGTACCTCCACTGACTCCAGCTGATAAAGTGGGAGACCACATAGTTTCTTGTTATTTCTGGAAGGAGATTGAGAAAAGCAGGGCAGTCGGTTCGAGCGGTGGCTTGACTGTCGCATGACTTGGTAAAATTGGAGATTATTTCATTGAAGTCATTCGAATGTTAAGCTTGCCCGGGCAAGGTTGCAGGTACCTCTTTCGGATCAAAGGTAGACCAGTGCTCGTGCACTATCCTCCACTTATCGCTATCCCGGATCAAAACTATGCTTCCACGGACTGGGACGACCTCCTTCCCATGATTCCCATGCTCACATCTCCTTTCCAGAATAAGAGTAGCAACTGCAGTATTGTTGTAGAATTGGACTCTGATGTCCCTCATGTTGGATGTGTGTTGACCTTCGT
>JASHXQ010000137.1 GCA_030043455.1 Nitrososphaerales archaeon
CCACGTCCAGTCTTACTTTCTGTATCTCCTTCTGGAGCCGAGTGATCTCCATCTGTTTTTGTGCCAGGAGTCGCTCCGAGGATTCTGCAGTTGCAAGAGATTCTCTGTAGCTCGAATCGACGTTCTTTCTAACGACCCGGATCCCCGGAATGTACTGATCGGAGACCTTGATCTCAGTCTCCGGGCGAGTGAGAATATACCCAGCAGCTCTAAACAGTGGTAACAGTTGCGATTCCTCCCCACCACCATTTTTACTGACCGTAGCCGAAGTCTTGTCCTTCACGTTCAGCACCGCGAGCTCATCCGCGATCGCTTTCGCCCGGATATACAATCTCAGGGTTTCCAGGGCAGTGCTGATCATGTAAACAAAACTCACGTAGGATCGGACCTGTCTGATCTGGCTGGAGGTAAGCAACTTGCTCGCAGTCAGCCCATCTTCCAGCTCGGAGAGGGAAGCTGGCAAATCCCGCTCTAATTCCTCAAAATTGGTCCCGACTTGGGTAATCTGATCTTTCCACCTCTTCGCTTGATGGATGACAGTGTACTCGACGCTTTCTTCTGGGAAGGCCATGGCCTGGAAAACTTTAGACCACGAATCGTTGAAACGCAGAGCGAGATCTTCGAGTCCCTTTGCCTGTCTTTTAAATTCTGAGTCGAACTTACCCGCCCTGTGGATCACATCCTCGACCTCCTTGTCAAAGGTCTCAGCCGCAAAGCGATTCACAGAAACGAGATGCCTCCGGTAAAGTTCTTTGGACTCTAAAAATCTATTCTTGAGAGTCTCGTTGATCTTCATTAGGGCGTTCTTCTTCAGATCCATAAATCCCCCAACAAGTTCGGTGAGCTTGAGGAATTCGTGGAAGTAATTCACGTAATCGTCCACGGGATACCTGATCCTAAGATACGCCATCGTGTGCACCCAGTTGGGACCAAAATTATTGTTCATCCCGACCCGGCTCAAAAGATCGGCGAGATCGAAAGTGGAAAGGATGTATAGAGTATCTACAACGGCGTCGTCCAGTTCTTTCTTCGCGTTGACGAGGTTGCTCTTGTTGTTATACACCGGTTCTAGAGGAATGAAAAAGAGGGCGGTGAAGGGATTGCGGTAGGCTTCTCCAAATTCCTTCGCGACCCCGTCATTCAGCTCTAGGTTGAACAGGAGATCTGCTTCGTTCAGACTCGTGAAGGACGCAGGACCTCTTGCTAGGAGATCGTCCGCGACGCTCGGCAACACGCAGAGACCAATGATCGGAATGGAGGATCCAAGTTTGGACCTGAGGTGCCTTGCAAAATCAAACAGCATCCCACTTCCTGTGCCCCCTCCCAGACCAAATACTAGGGCCACAATGGGTTGCTTCTTTGAGGTCAGCACTTTGTCCTTGAAGACCGAAATTACATTGTTGAGCTCCATGTAGTGATAGTAATTGAGATTGTACACCGCCTTGCTAAGAGCCCGCATCCTGCCGACGCCTCCCGCGAGAGGCGGAATAGACATGGAGGTCGCGATCCACGGCTTGTAGTTGTTAACGTGGATGCCATCCTTCATCAAGTACCCATTGTACTTGCCCATAAATTCGAACAAGGCATCCGGCGAGCTGAACTTGATGTTGAGACCCTTGACGTACAGCCTGTCTAGCGAAACGCCCTTATTCTCAAGATCGGTTTGGATATTTTTGTACGATTTTTGAAGACTAGCGAGATCCGCGTCCGCTATGTCTAGAGCCAGGGCTGCAACAGAAAAATCTTCGGAAGTAAGGAGTTGCGAAAATCTGTGACTCTCGATCATCGACTGGATGATGTTTGTACCCGTGCCTCCGAGTCCGATGACGTGAATGCTCGCAAAAGTGGGGGCGCTCATGTTGCGTCGTTCAACTTCTCTCTCAGGGCTTTGATTTTCTCTGCCATGCTTTTATCGTATCTCGTGGCTGTGACCTCAAGCATCGCCAATTCTCTCTGGACATCCGTGATGACGGTAGAAGCGGAACCGGATTGCCCCCGCCTCCTTACGGCCAACAGTGCAAACACTATGGCGATGATCACGACCACCACCAGCGCAATTCCCAGATATGTCGAAGTGGAATTATTGGGAGGGGCCGGAAACGTGGAAGAGGTGAGGGTGCCCAGAAGACTGGTGGCCTGTGTCGCGAGCCCCGCACTGTATAATGCCTGAGACTGGCTCAAAATGTTGTTGACGATAGACGAATACGCCTTGTCGATTTTTCCGGAAGAGACAAGGGTGGAATCCTGTTGGTAGGTATTGAGATAGGTAACAATGTTCTGATCCTGAACTGAAAGGGTAATGTTGCCCACCTGCGAGGAACCTCCACTCACACTTACCGTCACTAGCTGGAAACTATTCTGAGGTATGTCCAGCAAAACACCACTGGCGTTCCGCATCGTAAGGTTCACCGGAATCTGGAATTCGGTAGAAACAACGAGCTGACCCTGAACTTGGCTGAAACTAACAGTTTTGTCTCCCGCTGTGAACGCTGAAGCGTTGTATCCGGCGTAACCGGGTGTCTGAACGTACCAGAATTGCCCGGTCTGGGCCCCCATGGCCGGATTCAGTGACACTTGAAATTGAGAATTCGTCTCGTTAAAGGGTACGCTAATCGAGAGCGTCACGTTGTACGCGTGACCTGCGATCAACGGCTGGCCGGCCGAGACCGACGTGCCGCCAGTCAGATCATGGACAGATGTGAGAGTTGCCCAACCAGAGGCTGCAAATACCGTTTGGCCACTGAACGCGACAAAGATCAGGAGTAGTATTCCAAGTATGGAGAAAAAAATAGAGCGCTTCAAGAAGAACTTGCTTTATGGTAATTGGACGTTACTTTGAATTTTAAACCTTACCGGAAATTTGTGAAGAACTGGGATTTTTTCTCAATAGGATATCTCGAATTTTGAATCTAACCGGAAACGCACCAAAGGTCAGGATCACCACCGCAAAGGTAACTATGATGAAGACCACGATATCGGTAATGTCTAGGGCAAACGAGGCTGCGACGAACTTGGGAAGGTTGATCGCCAATAAAGTACTTGCGTTGCTGCCTTTCGCGGCTCCTGCCCACCCATGGAAAACATATGTCACACTTGCCGGGAATTCTGTCAGATTTACCTCGGTGTTAGGCAGAACGTAGATGGTCGAGTTCGAGTTCGCCGAGATTATTCCAGTCTGGATCCCGGACTGATTGCCATAACTGTAGCCCACGGATCCATTAGGCCCGGAAGATATCACTAGTTCTGCGAGGAAGATCGCAGTCTCATTTACGGGACTGGTAAGATGGACAGTGACGTTGGTCTGGGATCCAGAATAGGAGGAAGCGCCTGCTCCGCTCCAGGCGGAAAAGCTCCAATCTTCGTAGGCTCTGGCTGCAATATTGATGCTGTTTCCATTGTTATACCAGCCGGTGGACGAACTGATGTTTCCTCCTTCCCCATCATTGAATTGCACCAACAGATAATACTGGTGTTCGTACACGAATTTTTCCTCGAACGACATATTGGAGATTCCAGTGTTAGAAGCGTTGGTGATCCACCTCTCCGAGTTGGCAATAGAAGGGATCTGAAGAGTCTGCGGGACTCCCCACGAAGTACCCGCATCCACCCAGTAGACTGACGAGATTGCGGCAAGATGATCCGAGTTTGACAAGGAAAAAGAACTGAAATTGAATACCGGTGCAGGAGGAGAACCACCAAGGGTTATGGTGTAGTTCAGGTTTAGGGCGTACTGGTTGTAATATTGAAAATCCATTTCACCAGACATCATTGCCATGCCCTGAATGGATTGACGGGTCGCCCACCGCTCCGTGGTACTCGATCCCGAGAGAAGCGATGTAGTGCTCCATGATGTACTCGCATCCAGCCAGTACGTCGCCCCCGAAGTTGAAAGCGAGCTCCCGTTTGCGACTCCAAAGGAAGTGTACTCAAGGATGGGACTGGAGTATCCATTCCCCCCACCCACAAGTGAGTAATTGGCGAAATACGCAAACTGATGATAGTACGTCACGTTTACCGTACTGGAACTGATCGTCGGGGTAGAATCGTACGCGGACCATCTCTCGCTCGGTGTGGAGCCTACAAGAGGGTTTGTGTAAGATGCGTTCGATCCTACGTCTGCCCAGACTTGAGATCCGGGAGAGGTCGATTGCGACGTCCCGAACTGATCGTAACCAACAGTTGGGGCAATGTAATTCTCTCCACCCCCCAGGACAGTGTCTTCAAATTGCACGAGATATTGCCAGTAGTAGGTGATGGTTAGATTTCCAGACGTAGCTATGAATCCACTGGTGGACTGAGCGGTCTGCCATCTTTGTGTCGTGGAATTTCCAAGCGCACTGCTCACGTTCCACGGACCTTCAGCATCCATCCAGTATTGAACCGGAGACATGGTCAGATTGGTGGAAACACTGGAACCCAGTGAAGTGTAGTACAGCAGGGGATTTGTAAAGCCAGAGCTACCAGTGAAGCTAATCACGTAGCTCGCTGCGATCAGGTACTGTTGATAATAAAGTGGAGAAATCGTCGTGGCTCCCGTCACCGAACCATTTAGAACGGAATTGCGCGCGGCCGTCCATTGTTCCGAGCTGGATAAACTTGGGACAACACTCGAGATGCTCCACCGGCTCCCCGCGTCAACCCAATAGCTTGCGGGACTGGTCGTCGGCGACGCTTCTTCCACACTTCCGTATTGAGTGTACTGAAATGTGGGGGACTCATATCCCGTCCCGCTGGTCACGCTGAAGCTAACTGTTAGAGAGAATTGGTTGTAGTAGGTAACTACAATCGAAGAGCCTGCAGAGCTGGCGGTCGTAACTCCCTGGGTGGTGGACGAAATCGCCGCGAACTGCTCTGTCGAACTCGCCCCTGACAACACTTCGGGGACGGACCATTCAGAGGTGCAACAATCAACCCAGATATCCCCTTCCATCGGGGAAGTAGCATGAGCACCCTCAAAGTAGTACGAAACAGAGGGAGTACTGTATCCTGAACCTCCCCCAGCGATCTTGTA
>JASHXQ010000138.1 GCA_030043455.1 Nitrososphaerales archaeon
GCTCGAGCTTCTTTTTCTGGCGTGCCTGCTCCGTATCCGCTGTAAACACTTGGCGAAGGAAGTGCTTCCGGTCGTTGTTGTCCACAGTCCAGGGATTCAGCGGTCCGACTTTTTCGCAGTAAAATTCGTAACTCCCGATATCCTTGAACGAGTTCTCCAATCCATCGACCTCTTCTGCCGAGCAAAATCGGATCGAATCGATCCACTTTCGACTCTTGAACCCGAATTCTCCGGGGGCCACGAGGCGCAGTGGAAACCCTGCCGCTTTGCGGAGTTCCTTTCCAGCCTGTCCGTCTGCAAGCAATAGATCTTGATCCACGGGGAATCGCTGGCTGAGACACCTTGCTCCTTCGATCATTACAAAACGGGCATCACTTCGAACCTGGGTCAGTTTCTTGATCTCGGAAAGTTCCACGCCGTCCCAAGACTGGCCGAGAAAACTCCAGCCATCGACGCAGTGGTGATCCAGAATTTTGGTGACGTGCGGTAACCTGCGGAACTCCTCGTAGGTCAACTCGAGAGGCCGGTTCACTTCGCCCGAAGTTCTGAAACGCCAGTTTTTGATGTCGAAATCGTCCGGAAGAGCAGGGTTCGGATTGTTGATGGGCCATTTTTCGGTCGGTGCCACAAACCAACCGGGTGGCATCCTCTCGGGATAATCGGCGTAACCTCTATTGCTCATGGCGAGCTAAGCCTTTCGAATAGATCAGAAGTTATAATCGTTTCAAGGAACTGAAGGTCCCCTCGAAACTTCAGGCTGAGGCTCTGACACAAAGAGATAGATATAGTTCGCACTCCGAAAAACTGGAACACAAAATCCTGAAACTTCAAACTGTTTGCAGATTATGGAGACTAGCCGGTGATGGCGGCAAACATCACCTGACTGGTGGAACCGCTGGTGTATGTCCAGACCGCATAGCAAGTTGCACCGAAGCTCGTCACCCAGAACAGAGTGACGTCCTGATTCCCTGCAGCTACGCCTGCGACATTGTTGCTTATGTCCAGCGGGGAGCTCCAAGAGGTGCCGTTATTCCCGCTGTACGAAACGTATGCGTTCCACGCGGAAGATCCCTTGGTAACTTGTTGGCCCCACATCACCCAGACGTTCACTCCATCGGAGGTAAAAATGTGCCCGTACGCGCTGGTCCCCTTCATTCCGGAATTGACCTGGTAGGGCGCACTCCAAGTGCTCCCATTGTTGGCTGTGGAGCTTACGTACACACCCTGATTTGCGAGAGAATGAGCCGTCAGGTATGCACTGGATCCGAGCGCGACGTTCTCGGGTTCCCACATGTTGGTGGCCTGGTGCGTTACAGAAAAGGGGGCCTGCTGCGAACCGTTATTGATGACCGGAGGAAAAGTGGTCAAATTACTTCCGGGGCAGGTGACGACGTTGCATGTGCCGGGATACCATGTTTGTCCCCCATCAGTGCTGGTCACTCCATAATCCGAGTAGAGCGAGCTTGAGAGTGAGAGGTTGAGGGCCTCAAAAGCGACGTAAACGTCGAGGCCGGAGGCTGCAATCCATGGCTCTCTTCCATATGAAATGAGGCACCCCGTGGGAGGTGGATAGGCATCGCAAACTGTACTTGGGCTGGTCGGATCGTAGAAGTAATAGCTGTACAGCATCAGAGGCTGCGTCCAGCCGGTGAGAGACGTGCCGCTTCCGTTCCAGTTTGAGGTCGTGACGCCATAACTTGAGAAGTAGGTGCCATCGGCGGTCATGTACGCATAATTTCCCGACGCTACAATCTGGGCTTCGCCTTTTGTCGAGGGATTCAGTTCTACCGGCGTCGACCAAGCCGTACCGTTATTGGCGCTCGAGTCCACGTAGATGCACGCGTTGGAACCAGTTCCAGTAGTAGCGTTCAGTGGATTTAGAGCAGTCACGGGACAAAAGCTGGGCTGGAACCAAGTAACAAAAACGTTCGATCCGGAAGCTGCCAGGGCAGGAGTAATTCCTCCTCCGGAACTGACCTGTGTCACGGAGAAACTGGACCCGTTGTTGGTGCTGGAAGCTACGAAAATTTGTAGCGTGCCAGAAATTGACTGGGCCCAAGCGACATAAACATCCCCGGGATTCGCCGTTTGGAAGCCGTCTCCTGAGGCCATCACGGGGAATTGAGTGGCCCCCTTACCTGGGTTGATTTTCAGAGGAGCGCTAAAAGAGCTCCCTCCATTGCTGCTGTAGGTGAAGAAAATTCCGGCGCTCCCCTCGGTCCAAGCTACGTAAATCCATTGACCATCCGCTGAAGTGGAAACTGCAGGCTCGGAAGCTTTGGCGTTGATTCCACTTAGGGCAACAGGATTTATTGACAGTACAGGAGTACTACCTTGCGCATGAGTGTCAATCACACCAACAGAAGTGATCCCGAGAGCCAGCAAAAGAATGACTGCAAGACAGGATAGTTTAGCCCGTTTTGCAGACCTGATCGTGGAAATGATCGACAAATACAACAGACCCTTCTCATTCGGGTGCAGGAACTTTCTATATAATAGCGGAATATCGACGCTGAAAATCGAAATTGATTCCGATTTTCCATTGATGGAGAAAAAATTAGCTTAGGGTAGAGCTAGTTGATCTTTTAGTCCTGAATACACTCGATTAGTCTCCAATTCACAATCTCTCTTCATCGCAAGTTTCTCAGAGAAAAACGAAGCATGAAATTTCTCCCTAGCAGACCAAACCCTGTGACTGAAGTTGCTGCGACACGAAAGCTGTTTCATTATTAGAGAGCAACCCGGTAACTGTCGCATTCACCCACGGGTCACTCAGGTTCAGGTACTGGGAGAGGAAACTCATGAACTGGGAATTGTTCAAATATTGCTCCCCCAGCCCTGTGGTGTTCTGGAGAGTCAGGGGACTTTCGTACTCGTTGTAGATGGCACTCCAGTTTCCCGAATAGCAGCTCATCGCAGTATCATTTGATGAACTGGTAACATTGGAAGTACTCGTGGGGAACATACCAGAAAAGGACGTTAGAGGATCAGAAGTCGCCATCATTTTTGTGATCGTGTTTCCCCCGGGAGTAACCAAAACATAGGTTATTGCCGCGGAGACGATTACCGTCGCAACGATTGCGACGAGAAAGAGAGCTGTGGAGATCCCTGCCCTTCGTCTTCGTTGTAACCCCGCGCGACGAGGCATAGATCCCGGGTACTGATTAGGAATCTAGATTATTAAAATTCAGAATGCCGGCGCTCGCTATATCCAAGAAATCGAATAGGCGTTGAAGCAGAAGTTCATCGATATCGCGCGCTTTGTGAAGTGTCTCTGTCCGGAATATCACGCACAGATCAAAGGGGGGTAAGCCCTAACCCACGAAATCCGGGGACAGAGACAAGCTTCGCTCGGCTAGTCGGAAGTGATGGAGAAATGTACTATGATCAAGTTTCCCCACTCATCTCCCGCGATCACCGTGTAGATCCCGGGTGAAAATTCATGGTAACTCGATGAACCACCATTTGTTGATCCGGTCCAAGTTCCATTGACATTCACCGGATCGGTCATTGGTAAGGCAGGGAAAGTCCCGCTAGGTGCAATTCCTAGACTTGCATTGCTGCTTTGGGCGGCAAAGAAATAGCTAGCTACGCTAAACATGGCGGGACAAGCGTACGGCCCAGGCGGATAGACTTCCAGCGGAGATTGGTTCGATAGCCCCGAGACATTGCTGGAATCATAGTATCCCGAATAGATTTCTATTCCGAAGGGATAGTTGAGAGTACCGCAACCTCCGAGAGACATCCCACTCAACGGCCAGTCTTTTCCGGCGGTCACATTGTTCGCTTGATTCAAAGTATTGTACTCTGTTACGTTGATGATAATGGTCTGTCCCGGTGAGAAAGTATCGTTGCTAAGAAGCGCGGAAAGCTGCAAACCGCTGGTCGCGTTTGTAGTCTCGCCCCCCACGATTATAGCTGGACCAACGCCGATGCCGCCACCGAGGCTGACAGGAGGTGTGACAAGACTCGTTGTAGAAGTAGAGTGCCCCTGCACGAAGTAAATTCCCAACCCGGCTGAAAGCGCAATTACCACGGCGATCGCAGAAGCGATAATGGTCTGTTTCCGATACTCTGCCATTTTTTTATCGACGAGAGGAAAAACCCCGTTCTTTCCTATTTAGCGCTACATTTTGGACCTCTTCCAAAGTCGCCAGAACGGGCTGGTCTAGGATTAAACCACCATCGAGAATTTAGAATACTCTGAAAACGTAAGGCTTCAGAGAGGAACTCACAGTCTAGACCTTGACCGAGAAGAGGAAAGATGACCAGGACGTTGCCAAGCTGGTGCTGACTGGAACGACGCTGAGGGTGTACCGCTACCTCTATCGGATGGGCAAGCCTTGTGGGATCCGCGAAATCCAGCGAGGGCTTGGTCTTAGTTCCTCGTCTGTAGCTGTGTACCATGTTAAGAAGCTCCTGGATGCCGGCTTGGTCAGGGAAGCTCAGGAAAAGAAACCGGAAGGGTCGGACGGGGAAACGGGCGATGCCGGTGCAGAGCTGAAAAATGGATCCACCCCCGGAGGATACGTTGTGGACAGAATGATCTACGAGAATATGATCCGGATAAGGAGATCGTTGATTCCCGTGCAGGTAGGCTATTCTGTGTTTTTCGCTACGGCCATCGTAGTTCTGTTAGTCCTTCTAAGGCCTGACCCGATTTCAGGCGCCTACATCTTCGCACTGGCGGTGATCGCGGTTGCATGCGGCATCTTTGCCTACCAAGCCGAAAGGGCTACATCCAACACCCTCTCTTCGTCTTTCTGAATTTGGAGATGAAGGATGGAGCTCAGCTTTTCGATTGTTGAAGTGATGCGAGAGTGGTCTTCCCTTTCCTCCTTCTCATGAGCACCATGGAAATGAAAACGATGTTGGTCGCTATCAATGAGGACGGATAAAGCGCGGTAGTTAGGCTTACCACTTGCAGAGCGAACAGTGAGATCACAAAAGATACCGTGCTCAAGAAGTATAAAGCGAGCGTCTCACCGTAGGGCTGTTTGTACGTTTTTCTGAAGGTAGGTATGTAACCGACAGCGTCCACGATTGAAACGATGACAATGCTCCACAACGGGTTCGTGGTTAGAATCCAAAGGGCTATGCCCACTGCGGCGGAAGCAAGGCTAGCTTCATCCAGTCTTGTGATCTCTTTCTCGCCTTTGAATAACGCAATGACAAAAACCACGAGACTAAGAACTGCGGCAATTCCGATTATCCAAGCCCCAGGACCCGCGCCGCTGACGACCTGAGCTGTAAACGTGATCGAGCTGAGTATTCCCCAGATCAACCAGGAAAACGTGTGAGGTTTTGTACTTCCGGCAAATAGATTCCGAAAATACGGAACGAAGCCGATCACTCCAATGATCGCGGCTGTTACGCCTAAGATTACTTGATGATCCAGAGAACTCAACGCCTAATATGATCAGACTGTGGGAGGACCAATCCAACTTCTGAAAACTCAGTGTTTTCTAGTCAGGATTTTTGCATTCTGGGATCCATTGACATAGTGTAATCTTTGTCTATTTTCGGGAGTCCAATTCTAGTCAAGAATTGAATGCGCCCGATGATTCAAGCCGTTCAGGACGCTCGATGTTGTGGTGAAGTCCGTTGGTCCATTCTAAAAATCAATTATATACGAATTTCAATCCCAACGAAAGCGATGTCCCTAGCTCAAAGATCCTATAACGAGACTCCAAAGATCAGTTCAATATCCGAATCCGGAATGTCCTGGACGGACGTCCTAGATCCCGGCGTGGCGGAGATGTCAGCACTCGGACGTGATCATCATTTTAACTCCTTCGACCTGGAGGCTTACTCGTCCCCCATGCAATTGACGAAGATAGAGGATCGGGGGGAGTATCTCTTCATCATCCTGCAAATACCTCATCAAGAGGGCCAAGCGGTCATCGATCATCACCCAATTTCGATGTTTCTGAGCAAGGAGTACTTGGTTAGCTTGCATCCATCCAGTCTCAAACAGGTTTCAGAACTGTTCCAATCTTGCAGTAAAGACGAAGACAAACGAGGCGTGTTCATGAAGTCTCCGGCATATCTGGCCTACCGGATCATTGACATGCTAGTGGACGGTATTTTCACGATTTTAGATAACGT